>JAGGYM010000027.1 GCA_021162545.1 Dehalococcoidia bacterium
CTAGCATGATGTCTTCCCTTTGAAGTTCCGCAAAGATATAATATAACAGGATTGCAAAGTATCCAGGGACGGGAAAACAGGGAGGCCCGGATAAACAGCTCAGCAGACGCAAATTAAAAGATAAGAAGGAGGAGTTTCCATGCAAATTGACTCAAACAGGATAAAATCCCTGATAGCATCACTAGGAGAGAAAGATGCACAGGCGCGCCAGAGCGCCTATGAATCGCTGGTCTCCATCGGCAAACCGGCAACAACTCTCCTGATAGAAGCGCTTTCATCCCACGGGAAAAGGATACGCCGCGAGGCTGCCTCAGCACTGGGTGAAATCGGCGACCCTGAAGCGGTTACTGCACTCACAAACCTGCTGGGCGACAAAGACGGATTGCTGAACAAATGCGCACGCGATGCGCTGGTCTCTATCGGCAAACTATCTGTACCCTCCTTGATAGAAGCATCGGCAGACAAAAACAAGCAGGTCCGATGGAATGTAGCCAAGGCACTGGGCGAGATAGCCGATCCAGCATCGGTTCCCGCCCTCATAAAGCTGCTGGAGGACAAGGAATTCGAAGTCCGCTGGTTGGCTGCCGAGGGGCTGATAGTTCTGGGTAAAGAAGGCCTGCCCCCACTATTGCAGGAACTGGTGTTGCACGCAGACACCCTTTCTCTGAACGACGGCATGCATCTGGTAATCCGCAACCTGGCTGAAGAGGACGAGTACCAGGAAATATTAATGCCCGTACTGAAGGCAATGGATGGCCTCGACACAGACATCTCAGTCCCCATGGCAGCGAAGGCGGCCATGGGGAAATTATAATCCATGCACTACTTCGCCTATGGCTCCCATCTCAACCTCAATCAAATGGCAGCGCACAGGGAAATCATATAAGATAAGATGGATGGGTATGGCTCAGTGAGGAAGTATGAGTCGGAGAAAGCGGAGAGCAGATGAGAGGCGGCTCGCCCAAAAGGGTGAGCGCAGCCGCATTACGATATGGGCTATCGTTATCATCGCTCTGATAGTCATCGTCATAGGATTGGCCCGGTCTTTCAAATGAACCGGCAGACCCCCCAATCTCCGGAAGACAAAGCACCTCTCCCTCACCCCCTTCAACCTTCCACCATGGGGTCCATGCCAGACCTTGACGACTACCTCCTCAAGACATACAATGGATTATGGAGGTTCCGGATGATGATAGACAGAGGACCATTTGTTTCAATTCCCGAAGCTGCGGAGCTCCTCGGGTGCACCGTTAAGGAGACAAAGGAATTGATCCGGGAGGGAAAGCTTACCGTGAAGAAGGTAGGCCCGGCACACATAATACCACGAGAGGCCATAACGGAGTACCTCACGCGAAAGAACCTTGCAGGTTATACCATTTCCTCTACCGAAAAGTAATAAGCCTTTTCTGTCTCCCCGTAATCCAGCGTCCGGGAAACGAGCCCTCACGGGTGCGGGTCCGGGATAGTACAATCCCATAGAGCAGCAAAGTGCCTGTTCCCACGGGTAAACGGACGTTACCCCTTGCAGTCATGGCAGCGGAGCCCTCTTGTCGGAAAGAAAATTAACGTTCGGGCATTGACAGCAAGGGCCTCAAGTATTATTCTCAAACAGACATGACTGCATACTACTTCACCTATCTGACACCGCTGGTCGTATCGGCAATCATAGCAGGCACGCTGGCAATCTATGCCTGGCAACGCTACACCGGCCCCGGCACGACTTCTTTCGTAGCAATCATGACAGCCCTGTTCATATGGTCATCAGGATATGTGCTGGAAATACTGGGCACCGACCTGGCCGATAAAATCTTCTGGATAAACATCCAGTATATCAGCATAGTCACAGTGCCCGTGATGCTGCTGGTCTTCGCGCTACAATACACCGGAGGGAGTTGGTTGACAGTCCGCAAGCTCATCCTGTTGCTGATTCTGCCCCTGGCTACCCTGATACTCACCTGGACCAACGGACTGCACGGTCTGATGAGCTATGACCTTCAACTGGTCGCCGCCGGCCCTCTGCTCATGGTCGCCAAGAGTTACGGCCCATGGTTCTGGGTCAACGCAGGGTACTCTTATTTGCTGCTCTTCGCAGCCACAGTTATCCTTATTCGCAGGCTCTTTCGTCCAGCACGATTTTACCGCCATCAGGCCATCGCCATACTAATTGGCGTGCTTGCCCCCTGGATAGCAAACGCACTGACCTTCTTCCACGTAGACCCCATTCCATATCTGGACCTGACGCCATGCGCCTTCACCATATCCGGCATAGCGATAGGCTGGGGGCTGCTGCACCTTCACCTGTTGGACGTCGTGCCCATGGCACACGATACCGTAATCAATAGCATGAAGGACGCCATGATCGTGCTGGATGCAGGAAACCGCATCGTAGACCTGAATCCAACCGCGCGACAGATGATAGGACACCCGAATACAGAGGTAATCGGGACGCCCGTCGACCTGGCATTGCCCGGATGGGTCGAGCTGATGGAGAAGCATTACAACACAGCCACGGTAAACTCAGATATCGCGCTGGGCGAAGGCGAAGAGCAACGTCACTATCTCCTGCATATCTCTTCTTTATACAACAAATACGAACTGGTCAGCGGCCGCCTCATTCTCCTGTACGACATAACCGAGCGCAAGCAGGCTGAAGAAGCATTGAAAGAATCCGAAGAGAGGTACCGCACGATATTTGAACACGGTGGCATTGCCATGGTGGTTTCCGAGGAAGATATGTCCATTTCCTTGGTCAACCACGAAGTTGAGCTGTTGACAGGCTATTTTAAACGGGAAATTGAAGGCAAAAAGAAATGGACCGATTTCGTTGCGCCGGAAGACATAGAAAGGATGAATTTGCACCACCGCGAGCAAAGTGAAGGAGAGATAGGAAGTCCCGGCGGATACGAATTGCCCCTGGTGGATAGAGAGGGAAAGCCAAAAACCGTAGTTTGCACGATAAGCACGCTCCCGGGAACAACCAGGCGCATCACCACCCTGCTCGACATCACCGAGCGCAAGCGCGCGCAAGAGAAACTATCCCTGTACCGCAACGAACTGGAAAAAGCCAATAACAGGTTGAAGCAACAGGCTCTTGTGCTGGCACAAACGGAAAAAATGAGCGCGGTGGGAACCCTGGCTGCCGGCGTTGCCCATGAACTGTACAACCCCATGATGGGAATGCTCAACTTCGCCCAGTATTGTATCAAGCATACCTCTGAAGACGACAATAGATATTCCGTACTGCGGGACATCGAGTACGAAACGAAGAGATGTGTCGCCATCGTCGATAACCTGCTGACTTTCTCCCACGGGCAGAGTTTGAAGCCGGAAGAGTTCCAGAAAGGCAACTTCGCAGAGCTCATCGACCACGTTTGCAGACTGCTGTCCTACCGTACAGGAAAGGAAAAGGTCACGATAACCCGCAATATCGCTGCCACAGCACCCGACATCTGGATACAACCAAAGCACATTCAGGAAGTTCTGTTGAGCCTGCTATCCAACGCACTGGATGCCGTGGCAGAAAGCGAGAGAAAGGAAATCCGCATAGAAGTGCAGCATACAGACCAGTCGGTGCTGCTGGCAGTCAGCGACACCGGATGTGGAATTCCTCCCCAGGACATGGAAAGAATTTTCGACCCCTTTTTTACCACAAAGCCCACAGGCAAGGGAACCGGTCTGGGGCTTTCTCTGTGCCAGAGCATTATCGCCGAGCACCAGGGAAAGATTACCTGCCAGAGCGAACCTGACATCTCCACAACGTTTACGGTATTATTACCGATAGAAAAGAAGAAAGGAACCGGGCAAGAAAAAAGATGAACAAGCGCATTCTGGTAATCGACGATGACGAGGCCATCAGAAAATCGTTTATGCTGTCACTCCAGGACACAGAATACCAGCTGGATACTGCCGATTCCGGAGAGAAGGGGATTGAGAAAGCGCAAAATGCCAGATACGACCTGATCTTCCTCGATCTCAAGATGCCGGGAATGGATGGCATGACAACGCTACGGGAACTGCGCAAAATCGACCAGGACGTGTGCATCTATATCCTGACGGCCTTTCACCCGGAATTCCTCACCCCCCTCAAGAGCGCCACCGGAGAGGGAATCAAGTTTCAGGCCCTCAAGAAACCTCTCAGTTGCGATGCTCTCATGGCCCTGCTGGAAAGCACCTTCGCGGAGAGTCCCGGTGAAGGGGCAAATACGATATACAAGTTCAAGCTATACCTCATCGGCGGGACCAGCGCGGCGAGGGACTGTATCAGAAAACTAAAACAGCTTCTGGCAGAAGAGCTCCCTGGCCAGTTCTCACTGGAAACGATAGACCTGCTGGAAGAACCCTCCGTGGCTGAGAGAGACAACATCTTCGCCACCCCGACGCTGGTAAAGACTTTCCCTCCACCAACCAGAAGGATTACGGGAAACATAGGCGACGGGAAAAAGCTGCGCACATGGTTGGGGCTGAAGCCCAGGGCAACGGAAAATCCATGAAGAGAGATTTTCGTGGCAAAGGAGAGATCGCGTTGCCCTTCAAACCTTTTCTGTGATACATTGCACCTGTTGAGGAAGACATCATGGCAAGGATAAGAGAGGGAACGCACCTGAAGGTAACTCCTGACAGGGTATGGCCCTTCATCATCGACCCGGAAAAGTCAATCCTGTGGAGGAAGGATACCAGGACGCTCACCATGCCCCGGGGCGAGGACCTTCAGGTGGGGGCGCATTACTCCATCGAAAAGGAAATTGGCACCAGGTCATACACCCTTGAATGCACCGTCACAGAGCTGGAGGAAAACAGAAAGTTCGCTTTCACAGGGGAAGCCCCTGGTTTCGTCAGAGTGCATGTAAGCTATGAAGTTATCCCCAGGGAGAAAGGATGCCTCTTTATCATAGCCGAAAGGATAGACCTGCTCAAGATGAACTTCCTCAAGTCATTCTTCTCTGGCCTGTTCATCAAGAAAATCCTCGCCAACCTGGTCAAGTGTTTCCTGGATAACCTTAAGAGCACGGTGGAATTTCAGGAAGGAAAGCCCACGGCAACCTGGCACAACGCCTTGAACCACATGTGGTGAGCGGGCAGAAAGAGATAAAAGGCCCTCAAGTAGAGGCACAGCACCAGCAAGGGAAAAGACAGGCCACCAATATCCTCGCGAATCACCTTACGGCTTCAGTGCAGGAAAGTTACAGCCAGCAGGTGGCTTCAGAATGGCATCATTGAAACGCTTCCGGTGGAATGCTAGGCCGGTATATGGTGCATTCTCTTGACTTGGTCGAGGCGTTCCTCAAATCCCCCGGGAGACCTACCCGGCGATTTGCCCAGAGAATCCTCTATTTGTGAGGCGCCCAGGAGAACATCGAAGGTAGCCGCCACCGATAAGGCAGCTACCTCAAGGTTATAGCCACCTTCCAGGGTAAGGGCAAGACGTCCCCGGCACAACTCGGCTGCCAGGTCCCTCAGCATCATCACCATCCCGGCGAAGCCGGAGACGCTGACCTGCATCATGGCCAGGTTGTCAGCCCAGTGAGGGTCAAAACCCACGGAAACCAGTATCAGCTCCGGCTGAAACCTGCGCGCCACGGGAATCATCACCTCCCTGAAAGCCCTCAAGTACTCCTCGTCTCCCCAGCCAGCAGTCATGGGGAAATTTACCGTAGTTCCTTTACCATCTCCCTCTCCCACCTCATCTATCCAGCCCGTTCCGGGGTAAAAAGGATACTGGTGAGTGGAAAAATAAAGAACCCTGGGGTCATCGTAAAAGGCATTCTGGGTGCCGTTGCCGTGGTGAACATCGAAGTCAACGATAAGAACCCTGCGGAGCTTGAGCTCTGCCAGAGCAAACTTTGCCGCTATTGCCATGTTGTTGAAAATGCAGAAGCCCATCGCCCGGCTGGCAATAGCGTGATGCCCCGGAGGCCTGACGAGGGCAAAAGCGCTATCGCACTCCCCACTCACCACTGCCCCTACCGCCTGCACAAATCCACCCGCAGCATACAACGCTGCCTCATAGGACATGGGGCTTATCACGGTATCCATGTCCAGCCAGCCACCACCGTTATCCGCCGTTCTCTTAATCATGGCGATATACTCCGGTGCATGAACGGCCTCCAGCTCCTCAATCGTAGCAGGACGCGGCGCAACCACGGCAAGCTTCTCCTTGACCCCACTCTTCTCCAGATGTGACATGATGGACACCAGCCTCCTGGAATTCTCCGGGTGGTCGCCGGTGTCGTGTTCCAGGTAGATAGGATCATAAACCAGACCCACCTTCATACCCACATCTTAGCATGAGAAATTCGGCAAGACAACAGGAAGGTCTTCAATCCATGAAGGGAAGCACAACTCACGGATCGAGAAGGACAGAAATCAGGGAAGCAGAGATTGCGCCATGCAACCTATGATTGTGCCTTCTTCTTTCTCCGCTTGCGCCAGATTACCAGAAGGGGAATCCATATCCAGCAGAAAATGCCGAGCCATACTATCACCACAAACAGGCCCTTGCCAAAGGCCACCAGTCCGTGAGCCGCCGATGCGAGAACTCCCGATGGGCTCCAGTGCCCGACCAGAGGCTGCGACTCCTGCAAGCTCACCTCGATAAGCGACATGTCCGTAGTTCGCTCAAGGTACTGCATGCGCCCTTCAATGCGCTCGATTTCACCCCTTACCTGGGATAGCGCCCCCTGCACCTTCAGTATTTCCTCTACGGTTTCCGCTTTGTCCATCAGCGCCAGGTACTGAGCTTCAGTAGCTTCCAGGTTGTGTAGTCTGGCTTCCAGGTCTATATACTCCTCTGTCACATCCACGCTCTCGGTGCTCTCATCGGGGACAGCTATCGCCAGATGGCGAAGCTCCTCCAGGGCCTCGTCAAAACTCTCCGACGGGACCCGTATGGAGACGTTGCCCCAGACCCTTTCATCCCCATGTTTCCGCGAGGAAACCACATAGCCATCCAGCTCCCGGGCCACTCCAGAAACCCCCACCATAGCATCGTTCACATCCTTCACCACCAGCGTCATGTAGCCGGTTTTTACCACCTTGCGTTCCGTCACCCCCTCCCCGGACCCAGCCACATTCGAATCATATTCCTTGTCAGTGAATCCGGATTCAGGCCCCGGCGGCGGCGCCGGCATCGGTGCCGGCATCGGAGACGGGGCAGAGGCACAGGCGCCAACCAGCAGCAATGCCCCAATCAGAAATACAGGAACCAGGTATTTCAACTTTCCTTTCATCATATTCCTCCCTGACTCTTCTTGTTCTATAATACTAAAACGAGAATAAATTCTAAAGGTTTACTTCAAGCAACCACAGAGCTTAACGGAGGCGAGCATGGAGAGAAAGATAAAGAACTCTATCCTGGAGCTGGTTGACGACGACATCACCGAAATGGAGACCGATGCCATCGTCAACGCTGCCAATTCGCGCCTGCAGCATGGCGGAGGAGTGGCAGGTATAATAGTGAGCAAGGGAGGCCGCATAATTCAGGAGGAGAGCAACAAAATAGGCCACGTTCCCACGGGAGAAGCGGCAATAACCACCGCCGGCAGGCTGAAGGCCCGGTATGTCATCCACGCCGTCGGCCCTGTCTGGAGAGGCGGCGGTGAGCACGAGGAGGAAAAGCTCAGGAATGCCACCTTGAACTCCCTCAAGCTGGCGGAGGGGAAAGGGCTGAAGAGCATCGCCTTTCCCGCCATAAGCGCAGGAATATTCGGCTTTCCCGCGAATAAATGCGCCGGAACTATGCTTTCCACCGCTATCGAATACCTTAAAGGGGAAACCATGCTGGAAAGAGTGGTCTTCTGCCTGTACGGCAAAAGCAGCTTTGCAGTCTTCCTGAAAGAGATGGAAATACAGCTGCCCTGCTAAAGATAAAGATGAAGCTCAAAGAAGCCGTTGACAGCTACATGGAAAAGGTGCCCGCACTCAAGGTGCACTGCCAGCGCTGCCTGGAGACGAAAAGATGGGGCGGCAGCATCGTCCTGATGATAGTGGATGCCGCCTTTGATTCCATCGGGCTGAATTACTTCACAGCCGTTATACCGAAGGTGGACGAGTTCAGGAGAAACTTCGTGGAGGCAGGGAAAGCCAGGTATGTTGAGGACCTGGCTTCCATCAACTCCCAGGATGAAACGGTGGCGAAAATCTGGAGGAACAAGCGCTCCTGGGAAGTGGCAAAATCCGTGGCCTGCTACCTCGCCGGTCTCAAGAAAGAGCTGGGCCTCGACGACAGAGAAGCCCTCATTTACTGGGCAAAGAAAAGCGAACTGGAGAGATGGCAGGAAGACTCCGTGGGAAAGCTGAAAGGAGTTGGCATAAATACCTTCCAGTATCTGAGAATGATGGGTGGAGTGGACACGCTGATGCCCGACAAGATAGTAAAGCGCGTCATAACAGAAATGTTAGGCCCAACAGAGATAGAAATGCCCCCCGGCGACATCGCATTTGTCAGGCTGGTGGAGCAGGTCGCCAGAGACACCGGGCACAGAGCGGTGGAGCTTTGCTGGATGACCTGGATGATACAGTCAGAGGCAGGAATGAGCAGGATGGAAAAGTACGCTGACCTGCTGCCGAGAATTTGAGCTCAAGCGCGCATCGAGCCCCCGGCGGACGCGCCCTGCTACTCCCTATGGCATCTTCAGAACTCCGGCGCCGCGCATTCTGCCCTCTTTCAGTATCATCAAGGCTTCGTTTGCCTCTTCCAGACTAAATTCTTGAATCTCGGGCACGATGGGAATTTCAGCAGCCAGAGGCAAAAATTCCAGGGCATCTTTCCTGGTTACGTTGGCAACGCTCTTTATCTCCTTTTCATGCCAGAGATGTTCGGCATAATCCAGCTCAGGTATGGGCGTTGTCTTGCGAATAGCATTGATGGTTAACCTGCCACCCCTTTCCAGATTCTTCAAAGCTTCCCGCACAGACACTCCCACCGGGGTAAAATCAATAGCACAATTGAGCCTGGCCGGTGGAACATCCTGTGTCGCCCCAACCCAATCAGCCCCCAGCCTCCTGGCCAGGTTCTGATGCTCCTCCTGATTGGGCCTGGTAAAGACGAAAACTTTGCCGTGGGGATACTTATACCTGGCAACCTGAATGATGATATGAGCGGAAGCTCCGAATCCATACAGCCCCAGCACCTGGCCGTCTTCCATTCCCGAGAGCCTCAACGCCCGGTAGCCAACGACGCCGGCGCACAAAAGCGGAGCCGCCTGCAGGTCGCTGAACCGCTCCGGAATGGGGTAGGCGAAGTCCTCCGGCACCGTGGTATATTGAGCATAGCCACCGTAAACATCCTTGCCCGTCCATTTCGCCTCATGGCACAGGTTCTCCTCACCCCTAAGGCAAAAGC
This sequence comes from Dehalococcoidia bacterium, assembly GCA_021162545.1. Classification (GTDB taxonomy): domain Bacteria; phylum Chloroflexota; class Dehalococcoidia; order GIF9; family AB-539-J10; genus M55B177. The sequence goes on from JAGGYM010000027.1 coordinate 9,341, forward strand.
TGCACCGGCCACAGGCCCAGTTAATCCAGGCGATGCCCACCCTGTCTCCCCTTTTGAATTTTGTCGCTCCGGGCCCCATCTCCTCCACCCTGCCAGCGATTTCATGCCCCAGGACCATGGGAAACCTGGACGGAGGCACCCTCCCTTCGATTTCATCCAGCTCGGTGTGACAAACTCCACAGGCAGAAACCCTGACCAGCATCTGCCCATTTCCAGGAACGGGGTCGGGCAAATCAACCAGCTCCAGAGGCCTCTCTTCAACCGGGGATATTCCCCTGAGCACCATAGCTTTCATTTCACGCTCCTACACGGTAAAAACTTTCCCGTAGAAATTCTCGCAGACCTCCCGAAAATCCAACCGGTAGCGCTTCAAGGCACCGGGAAGGTATTCCATGATGTCCACGGCCGTCATCCCGTCCTCCCCTTTATCTCCTGCCGCCATATCCCCGGAAAGCCCGTGGATAAAGGCGCCTGTCCTTACCGCATCATCAATGCTCAGGCCCAGACCGAACATGGCGGCAATCGTTCCCGTCAGCACGTCGCCACTTCCGGCGGTCGCCATGCCGGAATTGCCGCTCAGGTTAATATCAACAGCCCCATCGGGTCGCCCTATGAGCGAATGAGCTCCCTTCAAGACGATTGTGGCATTGAGGTCTCTCGCTGTTTCCTGCAAAAGACATATCTTGTTTTGCTCTACTTCGCTCACCGCCACTCCGGTTATTCTCGACATTTCGCCCAGGTGAGGCGTAAGGACCGTCTCAGCCCTGCGCCCCTTAACCACCTCTAAATCCCCGGAGATGGCGGTGATTCCATCGCCGTCTATCAGCAAGGGTTTCTCTATCTCCCGCGCCAGCGTCCTCACCAGTTCCTGCGTTTCGTCATTCAGGGAAAGCCCCGGCCCGATAACCACCATGTCCACCATCCGCGACAGCGATATAAGCTCATCTCTGCTCTCCAGCGCCATGCTTCCCGAGAGCGTTTCCTTCTGGGGAACAAAAACAACCTCGCTGCCCCTGTTTGCCAGGAAAGGAGAAATAGACCCGGGCGCAGCCAGGCGTGAATACCCTCCCCCCGCCTTGAGAAAAGAGAGCGCAGAGAAGTACGGCGCGCCGAAATAGCTTGCAGCGCCGGCGATAAAGAGAACATCTCCAAAGTCCCCCTTGTGAGCATCCCTTTTCCTTTGCGGAAGTTCCACCGGACTGTTGATTTTAACTTTCAGCGAATCTGCCTCATAAAGCGAAGGGGGAAAAGAGATGTGCGAGACATATAGTTTCCCGCAGCAACCGTAGCCGGGATAAAGCAGGTTTCCCACCTTGGGAAGCCCGAAGGTCACGGTGCAACTTGCCCTCACCGCTGTGCCCATCACCTCACCCGTATCGCCATTTACGCCCGAGGGAATATCGACGCTGAAGACCACTTTCCCGCTCTCATTTACCAGGTCGATTGCCTCCTGGTATATTCCGCCCACTTCCCTGGCAAGGCCCGTGCCAAATATGGCATCCACTATGGCATCGGACTGAAGAACAGCTTCCCCAATGGATTTAACCGAGCTGACCCGGGAAATTTCCAGCGGTATCTTCGATGCTCTCTCCAGGTTCCTCTTTGCCGCTCCTCGAAGCTTCCCTTCATCGCCCAGCAGCAAGACCCTCACTTCACCACCGTTCGAGTGAATTTTCCTGGCGACAACGAGCCCATCTCCAGCGTTGTTGCCGCTCCCGCAGAGAACAAGGAACTTCCTGCCCTCTATGCCGAGTTCCTTCAAGATGGCGAAATACACCGCCTGGCCGGCGTTCTCCATCAGGAGGTCCTGCGAAATGCCGAATTCCTCCACGGCGCGCCCGTCCATGTTTCGCATCTCATCTACCGTGCTGACTTTCATCTTTACTCCTCCTCTAAAGAGCTATCTTCAGGACATATCCTACTCATTCACACGGCGCTTGGCAACTCCCCCGCTGCAATTGAAGCAATCGCCGAACGATATCAAAAAAGCTATAATAGGCGACGGGAACGGACATTCCCCGGGACAGGCCACCCGGGGAGAACCCGGAAAAACAGATGAAGGTAGCTCTCTACACTCTGGGGTGCAAACTCAACCAGGCGGAGACGGAATTGCTGGCAAGCAGGTTCAGCGAGGCAGGATATCAGCTCGTCGCCTCCAACGAGGCAGCAGACATTTGCATCGCCAATACCTGCACGGTAACGCACATCGCCGACCGCAAATCGCGCCACTGGCTCAGGATGGCCAGAAGAAGAAATCCAGATGCTCTCATCGTCGCCACCGGCTGTTACGCCCAGAGGGCGCCCCAGGAACTGGCTCCACTGGCAGACCTCGTCTCGGACAATGGAGAGAAAGGCCGCCTGCTCGAAACGGTGCAGGGCCTGTTGCCCCGGGTGTTCCCTCCACCCACAGGAAAACCATGCCGTGCCAACCTCAACGGCAATGCCAGAATCCGCAGCCTGATAAAGATTCAGGATGGCTGCAACACACCGTGCTCCTACTGCATCGTGCCCACGGTAAGGCCTTACGAGTACTCTTTGCCTCCTTCCATGATAATAGAGCAAATCGAGGCAAAGGTAACTGCCGGATACAGGGAAGTCGTCTTAACCGGCACCAAAGTCGGCTGTTACAGCTGTGAAGGAAAGAGCCTCGGTGACCTGGTGCGCCTCATCCTCAGCGAGACGGGAATAGAAAGGCTGCGCCTTTCCTCGCTCCAGCCTCAGGAAATCTCGCCCGACCTTCTTTCCCTCTGGCAGGACAAAAGGCTCTGCCGGCATTTCCACCTGGCCTTGCAGAGCGGCAGCGAGGCCACCCTGCGAAAGATGAAACGCCGCTACGCGCTGAATGATTATGTAAAGACAACGCACTCCATCAGGGAAGCCATTCCGGGAGCAGCCATTACCACCGACATCATGGTCGGCTTTCCCGGAGAGAGCGACGAGGATTTTGAGCAAAGCTACCGCTTTTGCCAGCAGGCCGACTTTGCCGGCATTCACGTCTTCCCCTACTCACGCCGCCAGGGAACCGAGGCAGACGCCCTGCCCAACCAGGTGAGAAACCAGACAAAGCAAGCGCGCACCTGGAGAATGCTGGAACTGGCGCAGGCGTGCCAGCAAAAATTCCGCGAACAGTTTGCGGGCAACTCCCTGCCCGTCTTGTGGGAAAAAGAAACTTCACCTGGAAGCGGGATATACTCCGGCCTCACAGATAACTACATCAGGGTCTTCGCCCGGAGCCGTCGATCTCTGAGCAATAAAATAACAGCAGCCAGACTGCTGACCCCTTGCAAGCAAGGGATGCAGGGAGAATTAGCCGATGAAAATCAAGATTCAGGTGAAACCGAACTCCAAAACTGAGGAGGTCAGCCAGAAAGGGGAGATACTGACGGTCAAGGTCAAGGAACCCCCAAAGGAAGGCAAGGCCAACCAGGCAGTCGTCAAGCTGCTGGCCAGGCACTTCGGCGTTCCCAGGAGCCAGGTCAGAATCGTGAGCAGCTTCAAGAACAGGAACAAGGTCATTGAAATCGACAGCGATAAAATCCACCTGGACAAAAACAAGGAGAAACTGCCCGGCTTCTAAAGAAAGCGGCAAAGGCCATGTCCGGGCCCATTGACAGCCAATTCTCTTTTCTCTACACTAGCAGAACTAAATCCCCTCCCACGGGGCTCCGCGACGAAATCAAGGCGGAAATTTATTTGTCCGCAGAGGATAAAAATGGAAGAAAAAATCACTTACTTTTCAAAACCCGGTCCTGAAAACACCGGCGAGGTGCTGCGCATCGCCAGAGCCAGAGCGGAAGCTCTGGGCATCAAGAAGATCGTCGTGGCTTCCACCACCGGGGAAACAGCAGTAAAAGCCATGGAAGTCTTTCGAGGATTCAGGGTAGTTATCGTAAGCCACTTCACCGGCTGCTCAGAACCCAATATCCAGGAGTTCCTCGAAGAAAACAAACGGGCGGTGGAAGGTAGCGGAGGGGTGATACTCACCACCACGCATGCCTTTGCAGGATTGAGCAGGGCCATGTGCAAGAAATTCGGCACGCATCTCTTCGAAGAAGTGGTGGCCAACACGCTGCGCATTTTCGGCCATGGCATGAAAGTAGCCTGCGAGATCGCCATCATGGCAGCCGATGCCGGCCTGGTCCGCACCGATGAGGACATCATCGCCATAGGAGGCAGCTCAAGAGGCGTGGATACCGCAATCGTGCTGCGACCGGTAAATTCTCCCGACTTCTTCGACCTCAGCGTGAAAGAGATACTCTGCAAGCCACACTTCTGATAGGCCAGGTTCGCTTCCGTGCCGGGGAGTTGCCTCCCAGGGAGACCGGCACAGCGAGCTGAATTTCCTCATCAACGCGCGCGAAACTGTATCCGTACAGCTCTGGTCAGTTGCCAGTATTCTCACATGGAAGCAGCGGCTAAGCGCTTTGATGATTTTCTTACGCCGGAAACGGCCGATGATTCCCCATAAAGAAACAGCCTCTCCCTGAGGAGAGGCTGTCGGACCAGGGTTACTCGCCCTGGTGCTGTTGACTATATGCTAGTCAAACTGGCAATATTTGTCAAGTGACTTCGCTAGACATCCATCCAGAACGCGTAATCGCCTACATCGATGGCTTTAACCTGTACTTTGGACTAAAGACCAGAGGTTGGCGTCAATACTACTGGTTAAACATCCAGCTGCTGGTGCAGAATCTCTTAAAACCAAACCAGAGATTACTTCTGACAAAGTATTTCACATCGAGGGTTGCAGCTCCTCCAGACAAGCAAAAACGGCAATCGACTTTTATTGAAGCCATTGAAACTCTTAAGGATTTCCAGATTTTCTATGGAAAGTATCAACTCAACCCCAGGCATTGCCCTCACTGTGACTTTCAATACGAAGTGCCCAACGAGAAAATGACATATGTAAATATTGCCGTCGAAATCATCAACGATGCTTATCAGGACAAATTCGATGTCGCTTTACTTATCTCTGGAGATAGTGACCTGGTTCCTCCCGTAAAAGCAGTGCGAAGTCTATTTCCGCAAAAAAAGGTGGTCATCGCATTTCCTCCCGGTCGATATGCTAAGGACTTAGCCGTTTCTGCCAACACGAGCTTCACCATCGGCCGTGCAAAAATCGCCAAGAGCATCCTCCCTGAAGAGATAATGAAGAAAGATGGCTACCTCCTGCGGCGTCCGCCTTCGTGGAAGTGACAGGGCAATATGCCTCCTGGAATAGCAGAGAGAAACCTGACAGGGGCAAGTCAGTGCGCAGAATAGGCTATAACAGTTAGAGGAGATTGATTATGCTGGTGAAGATAGAGACTTATTTCGATGGTGAGTTCTGGTGCGCCCGCGGGACAGGAAATGACATCTTTACGCAAGGCAACAGCCTGGATGAGCTTTACGAGAATATCAAAGAGACGGTGGCCTGCCATTACGAAGATTTGGATGAACCCATCTGGGCTGCCCCGTTGTCAGGACAGGATAGGGGCGATATTAAAATTGGGTTTCGCTGTCCCTCAGGGCTCTAACGTTAAGGATTCTACCATGCCCCTACTGAATGCAGGATAATTCCTGCTCAGTCACATCTTGCCCCATCATTAACTTTTCCTGTCAAAGACATTGACAGGATTGCCATATAGTGTTCTACAATAATGCCGGAGTTAACCTCAACCCGAATTGTCACCGTATGGTGTGCGTGCCGGAAGGCCAGGGCTGAGGTTTTCAGCTATAGTAGAGAGAAGAAGGCAACAAAAAGGTGTGGAAATACAAAAAAAGGGTAAAATGATGTTTTGGTTCTTGACAAAAGATTCTCTCTGTCACAAAATTGAACCAGGTAAAAGGGAGGTGGGTCGAAATGTCCGGTAGTGGGCAAGCCGCTGACCACTTGGAATTCAAGGTCAATATTGTTGTTGAGCCCGATGAGGGAAGCTTCCATGCATATTGCCCCGCTCTCAAGGGATTACACACCTGTGGCGACACCGAAGAAGAGGCACTGGATAATGCTGTTGATGCTGCCAGGGCATATCTGCAGTCTCTCATCAAGCACGGGGATCCTATTCCTTTAGGCGTTGTTGAAACTCATATAAAGGGAAAGCCAGCCTGGCCTCCATATGGCAAAAGCCAGAGCAGCTGTTACACAAAAGAACTGGTGGTTGCCGGTGCGTGAAATTCTCCAAGAATGTCTGGGCCCAACTCAAAAACAAGACAGCCGATGAACTGGTTTCCGCCCTGGAGAAGGATGGTTTTGCTCTCGATAACAAGGCCAGAACAGAGCGAATATACAGGCATCCGGATAGGCGGCGTGTCTCTATTCACTATCATACAGGCAATAGAGGTTATCAGAGTGGCCTGCTCAAGGCGCTCCTTAAGGACATCGGTTGGACCGAAAACGACATGCGCCGCCTTAAGCTGATTAAATAAGAGCTTTATCCAGAACCTGCCAATTCACCACCATATCATCCGCCGGCAACTATGGCCACTGCCTGCCCGCTTCACGAGATTGCAGGTATCACACGGGCATAGTAAGGTAACCCTCAAATTTTGGACAGGTTATTACTTGCTCTCTGAAAACTGGCACAGAAAAGGGGGCAAATTCACTCTACAGGAGTCTCGCATTCAAAGTAGTCTTATTTTTTGGGGGCATGCCCATGTAAGATATATCTATTGACAGTAGCAACTAAAGAGGATAACCTACCACCAATGGCACATGATACGCAGAAAAATGTCCACGATATCCTGAGCCAGCTACGCAGCCTGGATAAAGCACGGGAGTTGTTCGCAGAGCTTAACTATGACACTTCACACAGCCAGCTAAATCGCGAAGATTGGAGCCACGCAGCAGCCAGTGTGCTGGCTGAAGACCCCCAGATAATCGCCAGCCACGATGACTTCAAGATTATCTACGCTCGCCTAAATTCAGACCGATTGTTGCTTGGTGATGAAAGACCAGTGGTCAATCGTTTGCTTCGAGATTATCCTTATTTGCTGTGCCTCTTCTCAGACAGGCAGCAGCAGCAATGGCATTTCGTTAACATCAAGTATGATGCGGACGCTGAGAAAGACACCAAGAGGCGCCGCCTCTTTCGACGCATTACAGTTGGCCCCGACGAGCGCCTGCGAACCGCCAGCGAACGCCTTGCCAAGATCAACCTGGCAGAACTTAGCCTGGGCCTGTTTGACCTCCCACCACTTAGCATTCAAGCGCGCCATGATGAGGCATTCGA
>JAGGYM010000031.1 GCA_021162545.1 Dehalococcoidia bacterium
ATGCCTTGTAGATTGTTATGGAGGCAAGGGCTATAACCAATATCGTGAGCCCTATTTCTAGCCACTCAGGTTTAGCCTTTAATGATATTCTGCTTCCTATTCTAACGCCAATCACCGACCCTGTGAGCACGAGTACTGCTGGTAGCCAGATTATATCGCCACGATGCCAGTAAACAATTACGGCGGCAATAGCTGTAAAAATCGTTACAAATAGTGATGTAGCAATTGCCCTATGAACATCGAGTTTCATGGCTCTTAAGAAAGGAGGGAAGAGGGAGCCGCCACTTCCACCACGCAGCCCTGTTATTAGATTTAAGAACAGAGAACCAGCAATAATGTTCCGCGAAGCTGGATTTACCTTCTGTGCAAGCTTCGGAGTAATTCTATCAAGATATATTCCAAATACAGTTATAAAGGCAGTAACAACGAAGATGATTGCTAGAATTAATGCTGGAATCAATCCAGCAAAAAACGCACCCGTTACTGAGCCTGAAGCCCCGCCAATTATCATGTATAGAGCAATTTTCTTATCTATATTCTTCCTGTGAGCTATCGCCCCTACTGTTGATGAGAAGGGTATAACCAGCAGGTTAATCCCAAAAGCACTCAACAAAGGCAACCCTACCAGATTAAGCAAGGGTATCCTGACAGAACCTCCGCCGATTCCAAACATACCGCTCATGAAACCCGAGAAAAGCCCGATGCACAAATAGGCTATGTTTTGTATTGTCAATTATCTTCGAATGGGAATAGTCTCATAAAGATTGGACCAGAAGTGTGTCCGGGTAACATCTTGATCAAAGCTAACTGGGCCTGGAAAACAAGCTGCCCCAGCTATGGGGGTGCGATTACTCAGATAAGCTCCTTGGTCTTTTCACCCATTGGGTTCCTCCAATTAGCCCCATCTAATGTGGCCAAACAAGGGGCTTTTGAAGCTATTTTACCATAAAAAGATGCCTATGCACCCAGTTTGATATGGAAAATCCAAGTTAAGATACCATGACCATCGTGACTATGCTATGATAACACGATAGGGTAAGTTGTTTGGGGACTGATTCTATCCAGGTTAACGTAGTTTTACTCATAGTTGCCAGGAGCATTGGGGGGTATTATGATAAAATCGGCACAAGAGGTGCTTTTCACACTTGAACCTAATCCCGGTGTGATACTCCAGAGAAGAGGTAGAGACACTGAGGCTTTGGGCAGGCTTGATCTGAATGAAGACACAAGAAAGCAGATCCTGCCGTTTTGTCGTCTGTCGTATGGTCAAGTTTGGGAGGATTCAAACAGAGGACATAGAGTAGGGGTTCTTGATGCCACTAAACTGGGAGATGTCAAGCGCATCTTCGCCTCTGAAAAGGCTTCACTTATCATTAATGATCCTCCATATAATGTGGCTGTGGGCAATGCAAATACTCACAATCTATCCAAGACATCAATCCATTCTTACATTGCATTTTCTCGCCAATGGGTCATTAATAGCCTCGCCGTTCTCCACAAGAACTCGCACATGTATATCTGGATGGGGGCCGATTACAAAGACAACTTTCAACCTCTACCTGACTTCATGGTAATGATGCGTGATTTTGCTGAACTATCACCCCGCAATTTTATAACCATGCGTAATCAACGCGGCTATGGGACTCAACGAAATTGGATGTGGGTGCGGCAGGAATTGCTACAATACACACGGGGGAATCCTGATTTCACTGTTGTTTATACAGATATTCCCAAGACACTTCGGGGGTATTACAAGATAGTCAATGGACAGAAAACTGAGAATTTTGAGAGAAGTAAGTCACTGAATATTAGGCCTGGCAATGTTTGGGTTGATATTCAACAGGTCTTCTATCGTATGGAAGAAAATGTGCCTGGGTGCTATGCACAAAAGCCAATAAAAGCTATTGAGAGAATTGTATATACCAGTAGTCATGAAGGCGATATTATCGGTGACTTCTTCTCACACTCTGGCACAACTCTAATTGTTGGCGAACAGGCAAATCGGAAGGTTTATACTTTCGACATTGACCCCATTTTTGCAGAACTCACAATCAGGAGGCTGGAGTACCTTAGAAAGTATGGTAGAACGGGTTGGCAATGGCACAACCCGTTCCCTGAATTGGAAGGGGAAAAGGAAGAATATGAATCAAACGGAACTGCGTAAGTATCTGGATAAACTTACCACAACTCTAGACCGCCAAAAACAACAATTGCTTGAGGCCAGATTGGGGAGTCTTGTGTCCGTATTCCCATTTAATGAATATGAGTATATCCTGATGTTTCTTCTCGATAAAGAAGTGTTGGCTTTCGATGAGTATGAGAAACTACGGGATCGATATGTTTCGGAGAATAGATATCTCAACCTTTATGGCTTGGCTCCCCGCACATTTGGACAGATTTGGGGAGAGGAGCACATAAGAGATTTGGACTCGCGCTTCGTGAAACCAAATACATCTCTTGATCCAGAGTACAAGGGGCAATATGACCTTTGGATAGAAGGTATTAAATTGGAAGTTAAAGCATCTAGGGCGATCCATACCAAAAGGCGCATTGATTTGACCTCCAAAGCATTGCACTGGGACTCTACAGATCCGTTCTGGATGAATTTCCAGCAGTTGAAATTGGATATATGCGATGTATTTATATTCATTGGGGTTTGGGTCGACGTGATAGTTTATTGGGTTCTGTCAAACAGTCAGGTCCAATCGAATTCGTTCTTGAGCCATCAGCACCGTGGCGGGATAGAATATCAGATTGGCATCACTGATAAGAATATCCTTGAGTTCGACCGTTTTCGCACAAACCCACTTGACCTGGCAAAGAAAGTTATCTCGCAGGGAACTGTAAGTTAGTAATTGAGCCATTAGCGTTATTCTCTAGGAGCCTGCGGCATGAGTGCGGAAACAATAACGGGCCAGATACAAATTGGAAGCTTTGCCGTGAATGAGTTTGCCGAAGTAGCCGTGCTCGTTCTGTTCTCTATAGCGGGTGGGTTGGGATGCACGGTGTGGCTGGGAGCGGCACTGTGAAGGAAATAAGTAAATGTCGTTGAAGAGACTGCTATCGAGGAGATGTTTTTATGGCTGAAAAGCTGATTTTTCTTCTGGGTGGGGGGCGTAGCGGCAAGAGCGCGCTGGCGCAGAGTATGGCTGTAGAGAAGGGAGATAAGGTGCTCTTTGTGGCCACCGGCGAGGCGCTTGATGATGAAATGGACGTGCGAATTGAGAAACACAAGAAGTCGCGCCCTGAGCAATGGCGAACTCTGGAATTGAGCCTCGATGTGGGGCAGAGGCTGAGGGGGCAGTTTGCTGATGCCGGGGTGATTATCCTTGATTGTCTGACCTTGCTGGTCTCCAACGTGTTGACCAGGGATGAAGGGAAAGATGTTGCTAACTCCGGGTACGATGCGAGAGCCTCCGCGGCGGAGAGCCGCGTTGAGAAAGAGCTGGAAAATTTAATCGATTGCATCGATGAATATAGGGGCATCTTTATCGTGGTTTCCAACGAAGTCGGGTTGGGGCTTGTTCCCGAAGGCGAATTGGGCAGGCTCTACCGCGATTGCCTGGGCAGGGTCAATCAGCGCGTAGCCCGGCATGCCGATGAGGTGCTTTTCCTGGTTTCCGGCATTCCCGTCAGGATAAAGGGATGAGGCGGGTGCCTTTACTGTATCGCAGGAGAAGGTGAAGGGTTCCGGACTGGCAAACATCCGTCCGGTTTGAGGTGGTCATGCGTATCTGTGGGGTAGGGAAAGGCCGCAGGTAGGGCAGTGATATTTGCCGGTTTCCGCTCCGCAGCAGGGGCATTTGCGGGCATCTGCGCCGGCCAGTGGGATTTCCCCCACCGCTTTCCTGTAGATGCGGTAGTAAAAGAGGTGCTCCTTGTTGATAAAGGATATGCCCGTTTCCTCTTTTGCCCGCTGAAATTCTTCGTCGGAGACCATAGCGGCTATGATTTTGTGAAGCTCTGTAGAGCCAGAGCCATATTCTATAGGGTCTTTTCTTCTCCAGACCAGTTCTGCTGGCAACAGATTTTCGAAGCTCTTTCTCAGTATGTATTTTCCCGTGCCGTTCCTGACCTTGAGCTCGGGGCTTATCTCCAGGGCAAAGCGAACGAACTCGCCGTCCAGAAATGGTTGCTTCACTTCAACTCCGAGGGCTTTGCCCAGGCCACTGGAGGAGAAGTGCCAGTTCTCCGAGAGCTCTCTCTGGTAGCTTTTCAGTCCCCGGGATGAAAGGTTTGCCATGTAAGAGTAACCGGCGAAGAGTTCATCGCTCCCGTCTCCCGTTATGACGGATGGCACATCGTTTTCTGCTGCCATCCTGAGGGCGAAGTATATGGAGAGGTCGTTGGGCAGGGCGAGGTCAAAGGTCCTCAAGATGTGTACAACTTCGGGGAGAGCATTGAGTGCTTCTTCCACGCTGAATTTTCTGACTTTGTGCTCTATTTTCAGGAGCGCGGACACCTTCTCCGCATAGGTGAGGTCGGGTGCATGGAAGCCTTTTAATGCCACCGTGAAGGCCATTTCTGGTTTTGCCAGGAGGGCCAGGATGCTGGTATCGACCCCCCCTGATAGGAGAATGGCACCGGACCTGTTTCTGGCGACGGCTCTGCCGAGGTTGTCCCTCAGCAGGTCACGAATATCCATGGCGACCGGCGATTCCTTCTGATACTATGTAATCTTTGGGCATGAATTTGTTATAATAGACCTCGAATTATTGACAAATACTATGCGTTGATGGTAAGTATATCTTTTATTGTTGTGCCTTGTATAGCGATGTAGTGGCTGTTCGGGACACCTGGAATCTGGTCTATGTCTGAAGAGAATAAAGAGCGCGCGAGTATAACTTTTACAGAGTTGAGCTCTGGCTATGAGTTCCCTGCTGCCAGCTATCTCCTGGATGCCGCGCTTGTCTCTAGGTACCTGGAAGCAGTGGAAGGCGATGGCGACGGGTTTGTTCCCCCTCTGGCTATAGCGGCATATGCCATGAAGGCCATGATGGATGTCATCTCCCTGCCATCAGGGGCGATACACGCTTCCCAGGAACTGGAGTTCTTCAAACTGGTTCCCGTGGGGAGCGAGGTGAAATGTCAGTCCCGGGTGGCGCGAAAGATATCTCGCAGCCGGATGAAGATGATGGTGCTGGAAATGGATGTCCGGGATGAGAATGGAGACAGAGTGCAATCGGGTAAGGCGACCGTGATATTGCCGCCTTAGGTTTGCGATATAGATGAGCGAAGAGATATATCAGGGCAAAATCCTTTCTCCTGTGGTAAGGAATATTACTCAGGATAAAATCAACCTCTACGCCGGGGCTTCAGGGGATTTCAATCCCATCCACATAGATGAATCCTTTGCCGCGCGTACGCCCCTTGGCGGTACCATCGCCCATGGCATGCTCGTCCTGTCTTATGTCTCAGAGATAATGTCACAGTCATTTGGACGGGGCTGGTCTTCCGGGGGCAAGCTTTCGATGCGATTTAAGGCTCCCGCGCGTCCTGGAGATACCATTACCGTTACCGGTAAAGTTAATTCTCTTGAAGAGAGAGAAGGGGTACCACATGCAACCTGCAGCCTCGATTGTCGCAACCAGAAGGGTGAACTTATAGTTACCGGTGAGGCGGTAGTTGGGATTGCAAGAAAGGAAAACACGCATGGCTCGAAGTAGAAAAGTGAGGGTGGCACTCGATGCCATGGGTGGAGATTTCGCTCCTGAAGCGACGGTGGAAGGAGCGGTTCTGGCGGCACGGAGAGGTGGAGTTGAAGTTATTTTGACTGGTTCCGTGAGCGTACTGGAGAGAGAGCTGGATAAATATGATAATTCTCGCGCTTTACCCATTCGCTGTGTCGAGGCTAAAGAAGTTATCAGGGAGGGCGAGCCCCCCTCTCTGGCTATTCGAGGCAGACCTGATGCCTCCATAGCTGTAGCGGCCAGGCTGGTGAAATCCGGTGAAGCAGACGCCATGGTTGGGGCAGGAAACAGTGGCGCTACGGGAGTGAGTGCTATCTATTACATCGGGATGCTGGAAGGCATGGAGCGTCCCGCCATCGGCGGTAGCTTCGGCAGTTTTGCTCCTGGGGTGATGATGGTGGACCTGGGCGCCAACGTCGATTGTAAGCCGCATCACCTGCTGGCGTTTGCTGTGGCCGGTTGTGTTTTTGCCGAAAAATTTCATAACATCTCCAATCCCACGGTGGGGTTGCTGAGCACCGGTGCTGAGAGGGGCAAGGGGAGTGAAGTTGTCAAGGATACTTACCAGCTTCTGGAGAACAGCGGCCTGAATTTTATTGGCAATATAGAAGGAGATGATGTATTGAGCGGACGCGCCAACGTCGTTGTCTGCGATGGTTTTATCGGGAATGTGATTTTGAAATTCTATGAAGGTATAGGTAAACATGCGAAGGTTTATTTGGAGCAGAAGCTAAGGAGATGTCCTCCGTTGAGGTCAATGGTGGGTACCTTCTTTGATAAGATTTTTCCCGTGAAGCGGATATCTTATGAGGGTGAAGAGGCCGGTGGTGGCATTCTGTGGGGCGTTGATGGCGTTGCGCGGGTGGCGCACGGTTGCTGTAAAGCTCCTCAGATTGCTCATGCCATCATGGGGGCCAGGGAGGCTTTTGAGGCCGATATCGTCGGTGCTTTAAGGTCCAGGCTGCTTCAGCTCAAAAGCGAAGGCGTTTTGTAGGAGGAAGGCCTGTCATGGGAATCCCGGGTTAAAAGTATTTAATATAACATGATGAAGGAGGAAATTGTATGTCTATAGAAGAAGAAGTAAAGGAGATCGTTTCCGGCATCGTCCACGTTGACAAGAACCTCATGGCAAGGGAGAGCACTTTCAAGGATTTAAAGGCGGATTCCCTGGACATAGTGCAGGCGCTGGTGGCGATAGAGGACAAGTATGATATCGAGATTCCCGATGAAGAAGCTCAGAAGTTTCAGAACTTCGGTGATTTCATTTCTTTTGTCGAAAAGAAGGTGCAGGAGGGTAAGTCTTAGCCATGTCTTCCCGGAACAGGCTTGCACTGGTGACCGGGAGTGGGCGGGGCATAGGCCGCGCCATAGCTCTAAAGCTTGCTTCTAAGGGGGTCGATATCGTGGTCGATTTCTTCCGCCGCCGTGCCGCTGCTGAAGAGACGGCCAGGGATATTGAAGCTCTGGGGGTGAAAGCCCACGTCATCCGGGCCAACATGGCGGATGCGGCCAAAATCGACGAGATGTTTGATGAGATTGCCAGCAAGTTCGGCTATCTCGATATTCTGATCAACAATGCGGCTTCCGGCGTTGGCCGTCCCGTTATGGATATAGATATCAAGGCCTGGAACTGGACCATGGACATAAACGCCAGGGCTGCCCTGCTTTGCAGCCAGCGTGCGGCCAGGCTCATGGAGGAGCAGGGAGGCAAGATAGTAAACATCTCCAGTTTGGGGTCGACTTTCGTATGGCCTACCTATGCCGTTGTCGGCATATCCAAGGCGACGCTGGAAGCTCTAACCCGTTATCTGGCAATAGAACTGGGCCCTCGAGGCATTTGCGTTAATGCGGTGTCTGCTTCTGCTGTAGATACGGAGGCTCTCCGGTTTTATATTGCAGAAGGTTTGATAACGGACACGCGCCAGGCGACGCCAGCGGGGAGGATGGTAACTCCTGAGGATGTGGCCAACGTGGTGGCCTTTCTTTGCAGCGAGGAGGCCTCTATGATCAGGGGGCAGACGCTCATCGTCGATGGAGGAACATCTGTGGCACCATTTCCTAAAATGGAGGGGAAAGAGCAGTGAAGTTTCCGCGAGTTGTCGTTACCGGAATGGGAACGGTTAATCCCCTGGGGCTGAACGTGGAAGAATTCTGGTCGGGGCTGGTGGCCGGAAAGTCGGGAATTGGACCCATTACGCGCTTCGACGCCAGCAAGTTCTACGTCAAGGTTGATGCTGAAGTAAAGGGCTTTGACCCCGCTCAACATATGGATCTCAAGACAGTTGACCGCAATCCCAGGGCGGTTCATTTTGCCATCGCGGCAGCCAGGGAAGCGGTGAAATCGGCCAGATTGGACATGGCTCAGGAATCTCCGGAGCGAGTAGGAGTCAGCACGGCCTGCATGGTGGAAAGTGAATATATCGTTAAGCAAAATGAACGGCTTGAAAAGCGAGGACCACGTAGAGTCGATCCTCTCTTTGTGGCCAAGTCATCTCCCAGTGCGGCCTCGATGCAGATAGGGATGTTCCTTGGGGCCAAGGGGCCCAATTCAAGTGTAAATAGTCTCTGTGCCAGCGGGGTTGATGCCATAGGCACAGCTGCGAATTTCATACGCCTGGGTTATGCCGACGTAATGCTGTCCGGTGGTGCTGATTCCTGTCTGTCTCCTGTTGGCATGGCAGGTCTGGATATAATGGGGGCTCTTTGCCGGGAGACAGATCCCTCCCGGGCGTGCCGTCCCTTTGACCTCAATCGCAGCGGCTTCATCTTTGGCGAGGGCGCAGGAATACTCGTCCTGGAGAGTTATGAACATGCCAAAAAGAGAGGAGCGCCCATCCTCGCTGAAGTTGCCGGAGCCGGATGGTCTTTCGATGCCTATGACCAGACCGCGCCCGCTCCTGAAGCTGAAGCTTATGCCATGCAGACAGCCCTGCAACGTGCCGGGGTGAAGCCCGAAGAAGTTGACTATATCAATGCCCATGGTACCAGCACTAAACTGAACGATGCCAACGAGACCAAGGCCGTCAAAATAGTGTTCGGGGAGCGCGCTTACAAGATACCCATAAGTTCAACCAAGTCCATGGTTGGGCACATAGTAACGGCTGCTGGAGCCATTGAGATTATCGCCTCTGTAATGATTATGAACAGGGGAATTATCCACGCTACCATAAATTATGAGACTCCCGACCCGGAATGCGACCTGGATTACGTTCCCAATGTAGCTCGCCGGGCAGAGGTAAACGTCTGCCTCAGCAATAGTTTTGGGTTGGGTGGCGAGAACTGCTGCCTTGTGCTGAAACGGGTTAAGAAGTAGTAGCGGGCTCACGTTTTTTGTTTTTGTTCAAGGAGATGAGGAGACTGAGGGAGAAATATTGAGGAGGCAAGATGGAGTTAGAGAATAAGGTATCGCTGGTAACCGGCGCTTCCCGGGGTATGGGCAGGGCCATTGCCCTGAAGCTTTCCAGCCTTGGTTCCAGGGTCGCGGTCAACTATGTCAATATAGAAGAAGGCAATGAAGCCGATGCTGACGAAGTGGTCGAGGCTATAGCAGGGCAGGGTGGAGAGGCCCTGGCAGTTGAAGCAGATGTGCGCCATGGTGCAGCTGTGAAATCCATGGTGGAGAGGGTCATCGAGAAGTGGGGCAGGATAGACATTCTGGTGAACAATGCCGGCATCACCAGGGACAACCTGCTGTTGAGGATGTCTGAAGACGCCTGGGACGATGTCATTGAGACGAACCTGCGCAGTGCTTATTTGTGTACCAGGTTTGCTCTGCGTCCCATGATAAAGCAGAGATGGGGGCGCATCATCAGCGTTGCCTCCATCGCCGGGGTGATGGGCAATGCCGGTCAGGCCAACTACGCGGCGTCCAAAGCGGGGGTGATTGCCTTTACCAAGAGCGTAGCCCGCGAAGTGGGTTCTCGCAATATCACGGCCAATGCGGTAGCGCCGGGATTTATCAATACCAGGATGACCGAAATCCTGTCCGATGAAGTAAAGAAAACCATCTTATCGATGATATCGCTGTCCCGCTTCGGAGAGACGGAAGATGTGGCCGAGCTGGTGGCCTTTCTGGCCAGCGATAGGGCCAGTTATATCACGGGCCAGGTTATTCCCATAGATGGCGGAATAGCCATGTAGCCTGCAAAGTTTTCCTGTTTATCTCGCCTCGCGATGTATTGACAGGAAGACAATTCTATATTAATAATGGTCGTAAGTTTTTAGGGTAGCATGAGCAGGAATGCAATGAGAATAGCAGTGGATGCCATGGGGGGAGACCATGCCCCGGCAGAGGTGGTAAAGGGAGCAGTTCAGGTGGCTGGGGAGCATGGTGTAGAGATTATTCTGATAGGAAAAGAGGCGGTTCTCGAGAAAGAGATGGAGAAATGTGGTGTCTCGGGGCTTCCTCTCAGTATTGTAAATGCCAGCGACGTGATACAGGACGGGGAATCTCCGACAGCAGCTTTGCAGGCTAAGCCTGATGCTTCCATTCCCGTTGCTATCAGGATGGTGAAGGAAGGCAAAGCTGATGCCGTGGTGAGCATGGGCTCCACTGGCGCGGTGCTGGTGAGTGCCATGGAAATTCTGGGGAAGCTGGAAGGAGTCAGACGTCCCAGCGCTGGTGGCTTCATTTGCAAGTTTGCTCCCAATACCATGGTATTCGATCTGGGGCCAAACGCCGATTGCAAGTCGCGAGACCTGCTCAACTTTGCTGTGATAGGCTCCGTCGTCGCTCGCAAAATACTGCATATCGACAATCCCACGGTGGCTCTGCTCAGCAACGGCGCCGAGGAGGGCAAGGGAAACCTGCTGGTGAAGAAATCCTACCCTTTACTTAAACAGAGCGGCCTCAACTTTATCGGCAACGTGGAAGGGAAAGATATTCCCTTCGACAGGGCAAACGTCATCGTCTGCGATGGTTTTTCCGGGAATATCCTCTTGAAGTTCTGTGAGGGTCTGGGTGAAGTCACAGGTGAATGGTTGAGGAGAAAGCTGGAAGGGCGGCTTCCTCAGGAAGAAATGGCAGCTATCAGCGAGGAATTGTTTGCTTTGACGCATGCTGCCGAAGAAGGGGGGCCGATTTTTGGTCTGGATGGCATCGTGGTGATTGGCCACGGGCGTGCCATGGCTCCACAGGTGGCTAAGGCCATAGGCATGGCCAGGATGATGGTTGAAGCTGATCTGGTGCCCGAGATAAAGCGGGAGCTGGCGAAACTGAAGTATGAAGATTAAAATTTTTGGGGCGCATGGACTTGAATCAACCGAGACGAAGTTCATGTCGCTCTTGATTGATGAGGTCTTGGCCCTGGATGCCGGCGCTTTAGCGGCAGGCCTGTCCTTCTCGGATCAGGAAAAGATAAAGGCCGTACTGCTGAGCCATTCGCACGCTGACCATGCCATGGGGCTGGCCAGCTTTGCCATGAGAACTTTTGTCGACGGTTCTACTGTTGAAGTCTATGCCCTCAAGGAGACTGGTGATGCTCTCACGACACATGTTTTTAATGGTGTCATAGACCCGGAATTTACCAGAAAGCCTGCCACGGAGAAGCCGGCGCTTCGATTTCATGTCCTGGAGACGTACAAACCGCAAGTTATTGCTGGCTATACTGTGCTGGCTTTTCCTGTCCACCATAGCGTGCCCGCTGTGGGCTATCAGGTTACTTCTGCTGAGGGGAAGAGCGTACTGTATAGTGGAGATACGGGACCAGGGTTGCCTTCACACTGGGAATACCTTCATCCCGACCTGCTTATATTTGATTGTGCAGGGTCGAACAGGTGGAGTGCCAGAGCGCCCGGGTTGGGGCATATGACGCCGGAACTGCTCAAGCCGGAGCTGATTGAATTTCGCCAGCGGAAGGGCTATCTCCCTCCTGTTATTCTAGTACATATGTTTCCGCTTTGGGAAAACGAAATCACTGAAGAGGTTGTTGAGTTAGCCGGAGAGCTGGATGCGGAAATCAGCCTTGGTTATGAAGGCATGAAGGTTGAAGTTTAGGGGATATGCTGGTAAATTATACAAATTACAATCGGGAGGAGAGTTATGTCAGTAGCCGTAGTCGTTGATAGTTCTAGCGGTGTTAGCAGAGAAGTTGCTGGGAAATATCACCTTCGGGTGGTTCCACTCCATGTGATGTGGGACAAGAAACAATACGTCGATGGGGTGGACTTGACCCTGGAAGAATTTTATGCCCGGCTGAAGACAACAGATACTTTGCCCTCCACAGACAGCTCGGTTCAGGGGGAATTCTATCAGCTGTTTGAGGAATTGAATGGAAAAGTAGATGGTGTAGTTGCCATTGTGCTTAGTAAAGATATTCCTGCAATGGGCTACAGATCTGCCCTGATGGCTAAGGAAATGGTTGAGGGAATTCCCGTTGAAGTTATTGATTCTCATACGTGTTTGACAGGGGAAGGGCTTGTAGCAACAGCTGCAGCTGAAGCCGCAATGGCGGGCGCCAGAATCGATGAAGTGGCTGATGTGGCGCGGAGCATCATTCCTAAAGTGAGTACTTTTACCAGTCTGGGATCATTTGATTATTCTGCCCGGCTCGGACGCTTTGGATCCTCGAAAGACGTGCAAGAAAAAACTGCGGCAGAAAAACAAATTTTCGCCATCAGGGAGAAGTTTATGCCCTTTGAGAAGCGTTCTACTGTAGCTGAGGCTCGTGAGCGCCTTATGGAACTGGTGAGGGAGGGAGCCAGGAAAAATGCGCCGCTTCACGTGGCTGTGCAACACACATCTGCCATGGATGCTGCTGAGGAATTGAGCGCTAAAATAGCCGCCGAGTATCGTTGCGCTGAACTATGGATATCTGAGGCCACGCCCGTCATAGCGTCTCATTTTGGGCCAGGCTCGCTTACGGTAGCTTTCTATAATGAATAGAACAAAAGTATTGAATTTACTCATGAGATATGGCGATAAAGTTCAGGAGGACATAATTACTGGAGGTATCGGGTTGAGAGGAGAAGAGAACAAACCAGGAGGTGTTTCATGGCAGCAGTAGCAGAAGTAGAGTTGGATGGGAAAGATTTGAAAGAAGCGCTGGAAGGGGCGGAGCTTTATATCGAGCAACATGTGGATGAGGTGAACAAGCTGAATATTTTTCCGGTTCCCGATGGAGATACCGGGGTAAATATGTTTCTCACCATCAGGGCAGCGGTAGAGGAGGCGGAGAAAGCCGGCCCGTCTGCGGGGGAAGTTGCTGCTTCGGCAGCCAGGGGAGCCCTGCTGGGAGCCAGGGGGAATTCCGGGGTCATCCTTTCCCAGATAATGAGAGGTGCGGCCAAGGGGTTGGAGGGGAGAGAGGCTTTCTCCTTTGCCGATTTTGCCCGCGCTCTCCACATTGCCTCGGAGCAGGCTTACAAATCTGTGGAGAAGCCAGTTGAGGGAACTATACTCACCGTCATCAGGGAAGTCTCGGAAGAGGCAGCAGAGGTGGCAACAAAGAAAACCAGCTTTGTGCGAGCGATAAATAAAGTCGTCTCGAAAGCGGGAAAAACAGTCAAAAAAACACCGGAGATGCTCCCGGTGCTTAAGGAAGCAGGAGTGGTGGATGCCGGAGCCAAGGGTCTGTATTACTTCTTCAAGGGAATGGAGAGCTCCATCTGCCGCAAATCTGGCACTGCTCGCCCCGGGAAGAAATCTCCTGTGAGGTTCTCTGTTAAAGGCAAGCAAGGTGAGGAGAGAGTTTATGGCTTCGATGTGCAGTTTCTCCTCGAGGGCGAAGATCTGCCGGTGGAGGAAATAAAGAAAAGTGTCATCGCTGCCGGGGAATGTCCCCTGGTGGTTGGGGATGAAAGTCTTCTCAAAGTCCACGTTCACACCATGAATCCCGATGAGATACTGGATTATGCTCGTGGCAAGGGAGAGGTGAAGGACATCGTGGTTGAAGATATGGATGCTCAGGTAAAGAAACGCTCGTAGTTCTCACTTTTACGTGGGAGAGAAGTCTTTTTAATCCTCTCCTTCAAGGGAGAGGATTTCCATGACAGGAGGCGCACAGTTGAATCAAGCTAAACGAAGGGTAGTAGTTACCGGTCTTGGTGCCGTTACTCCCGTTGGCATTGGGGTTGACGAACTCTGGGAGGCGTTGTGCCGCGGCAAATCCGGCATTGCCAGAATCACCAGGTTTGATGTTTCGGGTTTCAAGACGCAGATTGCTGCTGAGGTCAAGAATTTCCATCCCGAGGATTTCATTGCGAAGAAGAAAGTTCGCCGCAACGACCCCTTTATCCACTATGCCATGGCGTCCAGCCGTATGGCTCTGGAGGATTCAGGACTGGTTATCGACCAGGGTAACTGTTACCGGGTGGGAGTGGTGGTGAGCACCTGCGCCGGCGGCATGGAAACCTATGAGAAGGGCGTTCTTGCCCTGAGTAAGGAAGGGCCGAACAGCATTTCCCCGTTTTTCATCACGGGATTCATAGCTAATATGGCGGCGGGAGAAATCGCTATCGTTTCCGGCGCCAGGGGGCCCAGCAAGTGCGTGGTTACTGCCTGCGCTACCGGCAGTCATTCGATTGGCGATGCCTTCAGGCTCATCCAGTACGGTGAGGCCGATGCCATGATAGCGGGAGGCAGCGATGCTTACGTTATCCCCGTGGGAATTGCCGGGCTGGACAAGATAAGGGCGACATCGAGGAGGAATGATGAGCCGGAGCGAGCCAGCCGCCCTTTCGATAAGGACCGCGATGGCTTTATCCTGGGGGAGGGGGGTGGCGTTGTCATTCTGGAAGAGCTCGAGTCGGCCAGGCGAAGGGGGGCTGAGATATATGCCGAGCTCGTGGGCTATGGCTCGAACATAGACGGTTTTCACGTAACGGCTCCGGATTGGGAAAGTCAGGCTCGCTGCATCAGGCTGGCTCTGGACGATGCCGGTATCATGCCAGGTGATGTCGATTACGTCAATGCCCACGGCACGTCCACCGTGCTCAACGACGCGGCTGAGACGAAGGCCATAAAGGCTGCCCTGGGCGAGCATAGCGAGAAGGTAGCGGTTAGCTCCACCAAGTCCATGACCGGCCACATACTGGCGGCGGCCGGCGCCGTGGAAGCCATCGCCTCTGTTTTGACTATCAAGGAGGGAATAATTCCTCCCACCATCAATTATGAAACTCCCGACCCTGAATGCGACCTGGACTATGTTCCCAACGTGGCTAGGAAGGCTGAAGTGAATATAGCCCTCTCCAACTCCTTCGGTTTCGGCGGATTCAATGCCACCCTGGTGTTCCGCAAGCTGATAGATGCATAGCCCCTGCCTAGGCAGGAACGGCCGGACAGAAATTGTCTTAGGCATGACCACGAAGTATTGTCCCGCGGCATTTCTCACCTCTCCCCGGGATGATTTTATTGCGCTCAGGGTATTTACAGCGCAATAGAAATATGCCATATTGTTTGGCAGAAAAGCGATGAAAATCCGCACGAAATTTCTCCTCATCTTGCTCTCTCTCATTGAGGGAGAGTTCTCAGTGGCATTCCGGTGGAATGGCAGGAAATTTGCAAGAATCCGGGCAAAAACTGAAAAAGTACAGTAAAGGGTAGGACAAGATGATGAAAGAGAGAACGGCAGATCTGACGGCGGCAAACGAGGGCCTGAAGCGGGAGATGGAGGTGCGCCGGCAGGCAGAGGAAAGGCTGGAAGAGTCTGAAGTGAGATATCGCGTGCTGTTTGAAAGTTCTCCACTCTATCTCAACCAGTTTGATAGGGAGGGGAGATTCCTGGCTCCGAATCCTGCAATGCTGAAAAGTATCGGCATTCCAGAGGAAGAGCTGGTTGGCAAGAAAATGTCCGAGATATTTCCAGGAGAAGTCGCGCAGCTCCGAGAGGAGTGCGTAAGAAAGGCTCTGAATGAGGGTCAACCCCAAGTTCTTGAGGATGAAAGGGCTGGAAGATATTTCCACACTATATTTGTTCCCGTCAAGGTTCCTGGCAAAAAAGACACCGTTCAGGCAATCGGCAGAGACATCACCGAGCAAAAGAAGGCAGAAAGAGCACAAAGAGAAGCTGAGGAAAAGTTTGTAGCCATAGCCTCTTCGGCCAATGACGCTGTCATCCTGATGGACAATGAGGGAAAAATTGCCTACTGGAATGAATCCGCAGAAAAAATCTTTGGTTATGCAGTTCAGGAAATCACGGGAAGGGGACTGCATGATATCCTTGCCCCCCAGCGCTATTATGACTCCTTCGAAAAGGGGTTTAGCAAGTTCAAGCTCACCGGGCAGGGAGCCGCCATTAACAAAACGCTTGAGCTGGCAGGGTTAAGAAAGGACGGAACCGAGTTTCCCCTGGAGTTGTCTCTGTCCGCCGTTCAGATAAGAGGCGAATGGAATGCGGTCGGCATAGTGAAAGATATCACCGAGCGCAAGCGGGCAGAGGAAGAGCGGGAAGCCTTGTTCCAGGACCTGGAGGAGATCAACCGCAAGCTGGACGAGTCCAACAGAGAGTTGCAGGACTTTGCCTATATCGCCTCCCATGACCTGCAGGAACCGCTGCGAAAGATTACCGCCTTCGGCTCGCTGCTTCAGGATTCGCTGAAAGGCAAACTGGATGAGGACGAAGAGGAGAACTTCACCTATATGACGGGTGGCGCACAGCGGATGCAGGTGATGATTAATGACCTCCTCTCTTATTCTCGCCTTACCACCAAGGCCAAACCGTTCCAGAGGGTAGATTTGAACGAAGTGGTGCGCGACCTGAAGGGCCTGGAACTGGCAACCCTGCTGGAGGAAACCTCCGGAACCATTCATCTCCCTGATGAGCCATTGCCCTCCGTTTATGGAGACCCGTCACAGATGCACCAGCTCTTGCAGAATCTCATCGGGAACGGGTTGAAGTTTCACCGTGAGGGAGTAGCGCCTGAGATAACCATCCGCACCCACCGTGCGGAGAGTGATATGGTCTATGTGGAAGTTGAGGATAACGGGATAGGAATTCCCAGGGAATATTACGAACAGATATTCACCATGTTCAAGCGGCTCCATTCCAGGGAGCGCTATGAGGGGACAGGCATCGGGCTGGCAGTCTGCAAGAAAATCGTGAGCCGCCACGGGGGAGATATCGGCATAAAGTCAATTCCCGGGGAAGGGACGACGTTCTGGTTTACCCTCCCAGGGGGGTGATAACCCGGCGGATAACTAAAACAATGAAAGGAGTGAACGATGACTGAATTACAACCGCTTACTATATTGCTGGTGGAGGATGACCCGGCAGACCAGAAATTGATTAAGATATCCTTGAAGAGCCAGAGAATCGCCAACGACCTCTGTATCGTGAGCAGCGGCGAAGAAGGGCTGGATTTTCTGTGCCATCGAGGGGATTACAGCGATGGCGCTCCCCTGCCGGATCTCATTCTGCTGGACCTGAATATGCCCGGCATGGGCGGCAAGGAATTCCTGAGGCGGATAAAGCAGGATGAGAACCTGAAGCAGATTCCCGTGATTATCCTGACGACTTCCAGTTCGGAGAGAGACATCATGGAAAGTTACAAACTGCAGGCCAGTGGATATGTGAACAAACCGGTAACCCTGGATGAATTTAAGGAAGTGATGACCAAAATCAAGGAATACTGGTTCGTAATATGTAAGAGGCCCTCGAAGGAGTAGTAGCATGAAAACAAAACAGTCACTGCTGAAAATTCTCGTCTGCGATGATGACCCGGCAGACCGCAAGCTATTTCGAGCCTATCTGAAACGGATAACGGACAGGGAGATCGTGCTGCTGGAGGCAGGGGAAAAAGATGAGATTCGGAATGCAATGGATAAAGGCAGGGTGGACCTGGTTTTCATGGACGTCCAGATGCCGGAGAAAACGGGCATGGAGTGGCTGGCAGAAATTGTTGAAAAGAAGACTGCCCCCGTGGTCATGCTGACGGGATTCGGAAGCGAGGATATAGCCGTACAGTCTCTCATGGAGGGTGCAGTCGGTTATTTGTCCAAGGGCAGCCTTTCCGCGGAGAGGCTGGAAAAAACCATTGACGCTGCGATGGAAAGGTGGAGGCAGATACAACAGAGCCTGGCCAGCCAGGAACAGCTGGAGAGGCTGGCTAACTTCGATGCGCTGACGGGAGTGTACAACCGGCGGGCTATCCTGGGCCGGCTGGATGAGCAAATGCGGCAGTCTGAACGCTATAAGACAGAGCTTGGTATGCTCATGCTGGACATCGACCACTTTAAGAGGGTCAACGACCGGTACGGGCATCTCGTCGGAGACGAAGTCCTGGAAAAGTTTGCCGGACTGGTGCAGGAAAACACCCGTGATGTGGACGCTGTGGGGCGCTATGGGGGTGAAGAGTTCATCGTTGTCTTGCCCCAGACCAATACGGCTTCTGTTCTGGAGGTAGCCGAACGGATAAGGCGGGCGGTTGAGGCAGCCGTGATGCAGGATTCCCAGGGGAACGCGTTCGGGATAACGGTGAGCACAGGAGTATCAGCCTACAGGCCGGGCGACGACAGGCTCTCCATTATCTCCCGTGCCGACGATGCCCTCTACAAGGCGAAGGAAAACGGCCGCAACCGGATAGAATCAAGCCCCGCCGAAGGTGATTGAAAACCGCGTCTTCGGGTGCACGCTGGCTCTTGCCTCGGTGGGCTTCTATCTATCTGGTGAGCTGATGCTGGGTTGAAAGAACATCGCAGGTTTCTTTGGGTGGTGCTGGCCGGAGCTTTTCCTTACTCCTCGCTGTACCAACCAAGATGGATTGCTCTCAGACCCTGGTGAATTATGGGAATCAGGGAGTCTTCGGTAAGATAAGATTCAGTGCACGGGAATTGGGATAGGAGCCTTCTTCTGAGTTTCTTGGCTTCGCTGTAGGTGTCGGAGTAGCTTACCGCAAGGTGCAGGCCTTTGCCTTTATCTCTCTCTTTTGCTATTTCTATCAGCCTCTCCAGACCTTCAGGCCTGCTTTTCACCGTGGCGAAGATCTTCATGATCCCCTTTGTGGAAGCGTCCATTTCCATGATGGATTGTGCCATGCTTCGGGGCATTGCTCCGTCGTTGCTTCTGTCTATTGCCCTGCCTGTTTTTGCCATGCCGTCGGCACCCGGAGCGGGCAGCAGGACGACGAGGTTTAGTCGCAGCATCACACCATTGACGATCTCAGCTATTTCGTTGAGGCTTTTGCCCTGCGATGCAGCTCTTGCTGCCGCCAGGGCGAGAAGCATCTGGGCGGCGCTGGTAGTGTGCGAGTCGATAACTCTGATGGTAGTTTGAGGCAGTTCCTCTCGAGCAATTTGTGCTGCTTGAACGGCTGAACCGTGTGCCATGCCCACTGAGGGACTGAAAGTGATGCATAGGATTGAATCTGCCTGCTGGCTCAGCTCCCTGTAGGCTTCCAGGTAGGCTCCCGTCGGAGGTGATGAAGTGGTAACGGATTTGTCCTTTCTCCTTAGCCTCTCGTAGAGCCGGGTTCTATCTACTTCTGTCTCAGGATAGTCCCTTCCATCCAGTATGACGTAGAGAGGGATTATCTTTACCCCATACTCCTGTGCCATTTGTTCGGGCATTGTAGATATGGAGTCGGTGATGATAGCTACTTTATTCATGATGACCTCCTCGTCATGGTTAAGAAGCTGGTCTAATTGCGCACATATAAAGGGCATGCCCGCGTCGCGTAGAGCTTCCGTTCTTGCTATGTTTCATTTTCCCCTGTTGAGTGCATTGCACAGCGATACATTGTAGTCCGAGGTATTGTGACATTATAGTACTGTGGGAGATTTTGTCAAGGTGCAGTTCGGAATTCCTTCATCGATTGTATTGCACTATTAGCGGTAAAGTATTTTGTGGCATGGTAAGGCCGCAGGTAATGCGTAAATGGTACAATTTGGGTAGAGGTGTTAATTCGGGCATGAATGAACACGAAGGGACAAAAAAGCTGGCTTTCCGCTTTATTATCCTTCTGGGCATCGTCAGCCTGTTCGGAGACATTACCTATGAGGGAGCCAGGAGCATTACCGGCCCTTATCTGGCTACTCTCGGAGCAAGCGCCAGCGTCGTTGGGCTGGTAGCTGGCATCGGTGAATTTACCGGCTATGCCCTGCGTCTCGCCTCCGGCTATTTTGTTGACCGCACCGGAGCGTATTGGGTTTTCACCTTCCTGGGGTATGGATTGCTTGTCTTCGTTCCCCTGCTTGCTTTCGCCGGTTACTGGCAACTTGCTGCCATCTTTATTATTCTGGAGCGGATGGGTAAAGCCATCAGGAGCCCGGCGAGGGATACCATGCTCTCATACGCTACCAAGGAGGTGGGACGGGGTTGGGGTTTTGGTATTCACGAGGCATTGGACCAGGTTGGCGCTATCATAGGACCGCTGGTCTTTACACTCGTTTTCCTCCTGCACGGTGGCTATCGCGAAGGTTTCACTATCCTGTGGCTTCCTGCCCTGCTGACTTTGGCTACCCTTGCGGTGGCCAGGCATAAGGTTTCCTCTCCTCAAAGGCTTGAAGTTACCGCTGAAGGAGAGGAAGAGAAGGTTGCCGGAAATCTTCCCAGGGTATTCTGGCTTTACTCCCTGTTCACTTTCTTTTCCGTAGCCGGGTTTGCCAACCTGCAATTGATTTCCTATCACCTCAAAGTCCAATCCGTCATCTCTGATGTCCAGATTCCTATTTACTATGCTATCGCCATGGGGGTGGATGCCCTTGTTGCTCTTATCATCGGTAAAACATACGATAAAGTCGGCCTGATATCTCTGTTAGCGGCTCCTTTGCTGGCGTTGCCTATTCCTCTCCTTGCCTTTTCCTGTGACCCCGCGTTCGTGCTTATGGGCGTTGTCCTGTGGGGTATGGTAATGGGGATTCAAGAAACTGTCATGCGTGCGGCCATTGCCGATTTAATACCCGTCGGGCGCCGGGGATTTGCCTATGGCATCTTCAATACGGTTTACGGCGCATCCTGGTTTCTGGGCAGTTTCCTCATGGGGTCGCTCTATGATATCTCCATCAACTATATCTTCTTTTTCGCCGTTGCCATGGAACTGATTTCGGTTCCCTTCCTGTTTCTTGCCAGGAGGGCAAGCTGACTTTCTGAGTAACTGTCAATTCTGCCACAGGGATAAGTTCATGGCTCAAGAAGCCCGGAGCCCGGTTGATAGTAGTTGCCGTCTAGTCGGGAAATGAAGCCTTTGACGGATTAGTAGGAAATATCATACAATACTTAGCTGGTTTGTTACAGGGAGCAGTATGGAACAGAAAGATAAGCGCGCAGTGGGCAAATGCTTCGGCTCTACCGTAGTTGGCTCGAGAGGACAGCTGGTGATTCCTGCGGCGGCGCGGAAAGAGCTGGGCATAGATGGTGGTGCCAAGCTCCTGGTGTTCAGTCACTTCCAGGAGAAGGGGCTTATCCTGATTAAAGTCGATGCGGTGGAGGAACTGGTCAATCTCATTAGCCACCATACCGATGAGGTCATCAAAATGCTGAGAAATAATGAGGTTGCAGTGCCAGAGAGAGAGAATGAAGGTGATTAAAGCTAATAGCCTGGCCGGAAATTTTGGCCGGCTTGTTGCTGTGGACTGCACCTCATTTGGAGTCAGGGAAGAGGAGGTCTTCGGTTTCCCTGGCGCCAACGAGGCTGGTAAAATGATTGCCATGACGATGTTGACCATGGTGCCAAGTCTCACGTCGGGTTCGGTTATGGTGTGGGGACATGACATCGCCAGGGAAAAAAGACAGGGTCAGAGAACCTATAAGTGTTGTTATGGAGGTTGATTAAAAATGAAAAAAAGATATCTGTTTCTGGTGACGGTGCTGTGCCTGATTGCCGTTGTTTTTAGCGGATGTGGTCAGCCGCCTGCTCCACAGGAGACGGTGGAAGTCACCCGTGGGGAGTTAATCTTGAGCGTTTCCGTTAGTGGCAATCTGGAGATGCCGCATCAGATAGACCTGTCTTTTGACACCCCGGGGACGGTGAAGGAAATAAACTGCAGTGAGGGAGACAGGGTGAGCGAGGGGCAGGTGCTGGCCAGACTGGATGTTCCCTCTCTTGAATCGACGCTGAAGATGAGGGAGATCGATTACGAGGTGGCCGAGATCAACCTCATGCGGACAATTTACCCCTACTATACCAATATTTATGCTACTGACTTACCAGGTGCGTGGCTGGCGCTGGAAGAGGCCCAAAGCAATCTGGAAGATGCCATGAAATTACTGGAGGAGGGAAGTGATGATGAGGCGGGAGCTTTGCTGCAACGGGTTGATGACAGCTTGCTGGCGGCCCGGAAGAAGTCGCAGTACCGGCCCTGGGCGGTACCATTTTCCGTTAAGCTGCTGGAGTTGCAGGTGAACCAGGCTGAAATTGCTCTGGACATGGCTGAGGCAGAGATAGACAAAGCAAGTATCATCGCTCCCTTTAGTGGCATCATAGCCAGTATTGGAATAAAGGAAGGACAGAACTTATCGACCATGAATTATACTGCTCCGGTGATAACTCTGATAGACCCCGATGAGATCAAGATGGATGGTCTCATCGATGAGATCGATATTGCTCAGGTGCACGAGGGCCTTGAAGCCATAATTGTTCTGGATGCTCTGCCTGATGAAGATGTGAAGGGTGAAGTGTCCTTCATTTCTCCCTCCGGCACGGTTCAGATGGGGGTGGTGTCCTACAAGACGACCATATCGCTGAAGAATCTTAAGGGGAATCTCAAGGATGGCATGAGTGCCACCGCCGAGATAGTTATTGACCGCCGCGATGATGTCCTGTTGCTGGCAAACCGTGCTATCAGGGGTAGCTGGAGCGAGCCGTGGGTTGAAGTGCTTAGTGATGAGGGGCAGGTTGAGCAGAGGCAGGTTGTCCTGGGGTTGTCTGACGGGAGAGATACCGAGCTGATATCCGGCTTGAGCGAGGGAGAGAAGGTAGTTTTGCCCCCCTTGTCGCTTTCATTCAGTCATTTCGGTGGGTGAAGCTAGATGATCAAGATTGAGAACATAACGAAGGTATACGAGATGGGGCAAACGCAAGTCCTTGCCCTTGGAGGAATAAGCTGTCACATCAATCAGGGTGAGATGGTGTCTATCATGGGGGCGTCGGGCTCGGGCAAGTCCACCATGATGAATATTCTGGGTTGCCTCGACAGGCCTACCTCGGGGCAATATTTCCTGGATGGGGTGGAGGTGAGTAACCTCACGGATGATGAGCTGGCTGAGATAAGGAATAAGAAAATCGGCTTTATCTTTCAAAACTTCAATTTGCTGGCGCGAACATCGGCGCTTTCCAACGTGGAATTGCCGCTCATATATGGGGGGGGAGGCAACCGCCGGCAGAAAGCCTTGAAAGCGCTGGAATCGGTGGGGCTGGCGAACAGGGCCAGCCATAAGCCCAACGAGTTGTCTGGAGGTGAGCAGCAGAGGGTGGCTACCGCCAGAGCGCTGATAAATGAACCGTCCATCATCCTGGCTGATGAGCCTACGGGCAATCTGGATAGCAAGACCAGCTATGAGACGGTACAACTCTTCAAGAAGCTGAATGAGACGGGAATAACCATCGTTCTGATTACTCATGAAGCTGACATTGCCGCTTATACCCAGCGCACCATCAGAATTCGGGATGGACGTATAGAAGCATGAAGTTCAAAGATTGTTTTGCTACGGCGCTGCGAGCCCTGTTGAGCAACAAGCTCAGGTCTGCCCTGACGATGCTGGG
>JAGGYM010000043.1 GCA_021162545.1 Dehalococcoidia bacterium
CAAGAAAACTTATCCCTATGAGGAGGTGATGACACCATATGAAAGGCTGAAATCATTGTCCCAGTCTGAGAGCTACTTGCGTCCTGACGTTACCTTCAAACAACTGGAGACAATCGTTAACCAAATGAGCGATAATCAATTTGCAGAAAGGATGGTGAATGCTCGTTCCAAGCTCTTTCAACAAATCTCAACCCAAATTTACCACTGACTGTCGAAAAACGTAGCTAAAAGGGGTGTCTGCATCGGTTTATGGGCACTACATTTTTTCAAATCAAAGCTATTTCCAACCTCTGGTTTTTTATGGGGACTACATTGACCTCTCAGCTTTAGCTTTTATCGCATTCAAAGCTGAGATCCCCAAAAATCGCCCCCTCGCTGCCCTGTTTGTGGTAAATTTGGGTCAAGATTTGCTGTCAGGGTTGCCTGAAATCACTTTGCTCAGGCTCATTTTTCAATTAGAATAGACTTCCTTCTGGCTCATTTTTTAGTCGATTTTCTGAAAATGAGCCCATGTCTGCAGGGGGGTAAAATGGCTCAGCAAATAAGAATTTTACTCTTCCACGGCATAAGCCTTCCTTATGCCCGCCAGGTCTTCCTTCGATAAGAAAGATTGACTCCGGGAGATGCCCGCATGTTCCAGACTCACCATGAATTCACCTACTTTCACCAGTGCTCCAGCAGTATCCATGATGGGAACGCCATCGACATCCCTGACACCACATTTGACCAATACCATGTTGAGAATATTACAGGCAGTCAGCAACATTCCTGCTCCCTTCGCAATGGCTTCTCTGCCCGCTCGCTGTACCGCCTCGATAATAGGTTCCGGATACTCAAACCCCTCAATGAGCCCCTGCATGGAGAGATCAAAAGAACCACAACCCACAAAATGGTCTTTCAACCCATATTGCCCTACTTTCTGTTCCAGAGCCCGAAGCATTACCTCGTTATAGGAAATCAGGGAAAATTTACCGGCCAGAACGGCTGCCAGGTGAAAGCAACTTTCCGAGAGAAAAGCCACAGGGATTCCAATGACCTCCCTGACTTCAAAGAATCCAGGGTCCAGAGTACACCCGACACAGAAAACATCATATCCTTCCCTCTCGGCGATAATCGCATTGCTTATAATCTGGCCCTTATTAAGATATTTAGCATAGTAAGAGCGCTCCACCAGCGGATGCGTAACCCTGACTCCACGGACATCAACCGTAGTGTCATCGCTGGCAACTTCCTGGACGTGTTTCTTCAGCGCTTCCAGATAGGGATTCCACATGGGGTCAAGCCCCAGCGAGGTAGAACTCTGATACCAGATCTTCATTTCCTGTTCCTCCGTAATAATCCAATTTCTGACACCGGCTCAACTTTCAAAGCTCCCCCTAATTGCAGCGAGATCGCTTACTCCCTTCTTTATCAGATAGTCCCTGATGCCCTCTATAATTTCAATCATCACCCGCGGGTTCACCAGATTATACGTCCCCACCTCAACAGCCGAAGCTCCCGCCAGAATAAATTCCAGCGCGTCCTCCGGACAGGCAATGCCACCAACACCAACGACAGGAATACCCACAACCTGAGCCACCTGCCACACCATTCTGAGCGCGATGGGCTTAAGACAAGGACCCGTTACTCCACCGGTTAAATTCTTACCCAGCTTCGACCTTCTTGAATCAACATCAATAGCCATGCCGACCAGGCCATTGATCAGGGAAATAGCATCAGCACCAGCTTCTTCACAGGCCCGGGCAAATACCGTGACATCGGTTACATTCGGCGTCAACTTGGGCATTACCGTTAAATCGGTAGCGCCCTTCACCGCCCTGACTACCGCAAACGTGGCATCAGGATCTACCCCGAAATGCATCCCTCCCTTTTTTACGTTGGGGCACGAAATGTTTATCTCTATGCCTGCAACGCCCTCTGCCTTACTCAAAATTTCGGTTACTCTGGCAAATTCCTCAACACTTTCACCCGCAATATTTACTATTACCGGTACGTTAAACTGGCGCAGATAAGGCAACTTGTCTGCGATAAAGCTATCTACCCCCACGTTCTGGATTCCGATAGAGCAAAGGCTTCCCCCCGGGATCTCCAACAACCTGTGCTGAAAACTGCCCAGCCGTGGCCTTAACGTGGTGCCCTTGACGATAACCGCGCCCAAATCATCCAGATTTATAAAATCGGCAAACTCTCTTCCATACCCAAACGTTCCCGAGGCAGGCATTACCGGATTCTTTAACTTCATTTTGCCCAGGGTCACAGAGAGGTCAACAGCTGCACCACTGGAGACTTTATTCATCAAATATCACCTCATCAATATTGAACACAGGCCCATCACAACAAACCAGCGCATAGCCGGAGCTCCCCGCGTCTTCAAACTGTACATGTGAAGACCGGACATCCCTGTGCTTCATCACGGCCTTCTTATCAACCCTGCACACACAGGAAAGGCAGGCTCCTATCCCACACCCCATGTTCCGCTCCATACATATCTGGGCAGGAATATTATACTGACTACAAATCGGTACCAGCGCTTTGAACATCAATTCCGGCCCACAGGCATAGATTGCACAATCGGCAGCGATGTCCTCCTCTGCGATGTAAGCCCGAAGCATCTCTGTCACATAGCCATGATAACCATACGCGCCATCGTGAATTGAAACCAGAGTTTTTCCATTTAGAGACCCGAACTCCTCCTCCAGTATCAGACGTTCCTTTGTCTTGGCGTCAAGCATGATGACCAGCTCAAGCTCGCCCCGGCCCGCTGCCAGAGAGAGCTCCTCCCCCAGCATGAAGAGAGCCGGCAAGCCGACTCCACTGCCCACCAGGATGTGAACCCTTTTATCATCTCGCCTTTTGAACCCTCGCCCCAGCGGCCCAATAATGTCCAGTTCATCTCCTTTCCCCATAGCGCTCATCATGCGGGTACCTCTCCCCACAACCTCATAGACCACTTCAATTCCAGGCCGATCTTTATCAAGATCAAGACATCTAAAAACAGTAAAGGGGCGTCGGAAGAGAGGTGCTTTGCACTGCGCTATTTTTACGTTGATAAACTGCCCCGGTTTTACCGTTGCGGCAATTTCCGGCGCCACCAGTCGCATTTTCCAGAACCCTGGCGCTAGCTGCTCGTTACCCTGAATTATGGATTTCTCCCGAATCACTTAATTTTCCTTTCCCTTGCTTTTTCCCAGCATTCTATAATACTTCTCAGGAATAGCTTCCGGGTCCTTGTACATGAGTATGGTGCAATACTCACCTGGTTGCTTTGGCGGCAACGGAATCCACGCCGGATATCCATGTGCATTGATCATCGCCATTTCCCAGCTAACCACACAGTGGCTGCAATAATAGCAGAACCCTTCTTCGCCATGAGACCAGGGATGCCCCCGCTCCGTCTTTCCACAGTCACCTCGGGCAATTAGCCTCGCCCCGGTGTCACAGGGAAAACTGAGCACAAATTTCTCCTCGTCTTCGCTGACATTTACTTCCAATCCATGCGCTACGGTTAAGATATCGCACAGGGTTTCGAGTCTCTGTTCTGCCTCAGCATTGAACGCATCGACGCTTACCCCCCTCCATAATCGCCTGCGGAATCGAGCATCGTGCGCTTTCACCATCTGATAAACGGCCTCTTCCCCTTCTTGCTCTGCCAGCACCGTAAGCAGCATGTCAATCCAGTCTATATTGGCATTGCCCAATTTGACAACTCCATCCTGAAGCACATCCACCAGAGACAGAGCTTCCTCCCCATCGCCCTTTTTTATGGCATCCTTAAGCTTGTCCCACTTCGAGAGGCCTAAATTGCGCAATTCTTCCT
This sequence comes from Dehalococcoidia bacterium, assembly GCA_021162545.1. Taxonomy (GTDB): domain Bacteria; phylum Chloroflexota; class Dehalococcoidia; order GIF9; family AB-539-J10; genus M55B177. The sequence continues at coordinate 3,818 of JAGGYM010000043.1, forward strand.
TATCCATTTCACATCAACCAATCCAGAAAGCCAGCTCCCGCTGCACTTTTGCCCATCTGAAGCACGCGGACTACGTCTTAAGAGGAGTCTTCATCAGGCTGCCAAATCCTGCTACATCTTTTTCCATGCCCATCTTTCTCAAGCAATGCCACACCAGAGCCTGGTTGCTGGTAATCACGGGTTTTCCCAGGTCAATCTCCGCCCTATTTATTATATCAACCACCCTGATGCCGCCACAGCTGATGAAATAGCCATCAGCTTGAGAATCTTGCATTTCTCTAATCAACTCATACCAGTGTCGGGGTTCCATATCATATTGCTGGATACAATCTGCCAGACCCAATCCCCTGTAGTTCAGCACCTCAAATCCCTCACCTCCCAGAAATGTCTTTTCCAACTCATTCATCTCTTGCTTATATGGACTCAGCATGACCAGCTTTTCTATACCCAGTGCTTTCAGCCCTGCCACCACCGCTGTAGTGGTAGTAGTAGCGGGCAATCCGGTAGCATGAGTGATTCTGTTCATTATTTCCCGGTCATGGCCTTTACCTTTAACGAAGCTGCCCGCGGTACAGGCAAATGCGACTATGTCCACCATAGCATCAGCCAGTAACGCAGCCGATTGCTCCACGGTGTCCGCCATACGCAGCTCTGCCTCATAGGTGGGCATATTCATGGGAATCCTGGTAACGTGAAGGGAAACTCCCTCAGGAAGCACCTTCTGGATTTCATACTCCGAAACGCCCGAAGAGGGAAACAGCGCACCTATTCTTTTCATTTATCACCTCGATTTCTGCTGACTGCACGTCCTGTAGAATAATGCCGTCAGTGAGCGATCATTTTGCTGGGCAGCCACAGCGATAGAGAAGGAAAAACCATCATCAACAGCATAACCAGTACCTGAAGACCCAGGAAGGGAATGGAGGCTTTGTAAATATCTCCCATCGTAGTATCTTTGGGAGCCACGCCTTTCATGGCAAATAAAGCTAGGCCAAACGGAGGCGAGAGAGTGGCCATCTCCATGTTGAGAAGCATTATCGTGCCAAACCACAGTGGGTTAAACCCCACGAGATCAATGATGGGCAAATATATCGGTATGACTACCATCATTATCGCCAGCGGCTCCATGAAGGTCCCCATAGCCAGCAAAATAAGCTGCATAACTATCAGAAGGCCCATGGACGGCAGGGGAAGCCCCACGAAGAACAGGGTCAGGTTGCTCGTGGCACCGGTGAAAGCCAGTATCTGAGAAAAGGCCATCGCCCCGGTAAAAACCATGAACATCATCACCGTAATCTGGGTCGTCGTGCCAAGCGACTTCTTCAGCGTATCCCAGTTGAGCTTTCCGTAGGCTGCAGCCAGGATGAAGGAAGCCAAGGCACCCAGCGCAGCCGCTTCCGAAGGACTACCCAACCCCAGGAAGACGACGCCAATGACAAAGAAGACGATGACGGCCAGCGGCAGGATATAACGGGCAGTATCAGCAAGTTTCTGAGACAGAGGAACATGCTCCGTTTTATACGGTGGAGCGAGGTCAGGCTGAAGTTTGGCTCTCAGGAATATATATACCATATAAAAAACGGCTATCAACAATCCCGGTACGATAATGGCTATTAGAATGGCGCCGACCGAAATTTTTGCCAGGCAGGCCAGAAGAACGCCCAGTGCGCTTGGGGGAATCATGATAGATAGGCCTCCAGAACCGAGTATCGGCCCCAGACTGAGGGTTTTCTTGTAGCCCCGTTTTTCCATCTCAGGCACCAGCACCGAACCCAGCGTGGCTACACCAGCCACCGATGAGCCGCTCAGAGTGGCAAATATAGTTCCTGCAAGGACAGAGAGGATAGAAAGCCTTCCCGGCATGCGCCCCAACCATTTATCCAGGGCATCTATGGCCCGGGGAGCTACCCCTGTATGAAATATTACCTCCCCGATGAGAATGAACATGGGCACGGGCATTAAAGAAAAGCTGGTGACAGAACCAGCAATGCTCAGGATTAGCTGCCGCAAGCCTGCCTCTCCACCCCACCATAGCAGGACGCCCATTATGTTAACGAAGAGGAGCGAAAAAGCCACCGGCATTCCTATTGCCAGCATAACGACAAAGGCTCCCAGGATAATCGCTAAAGCTAAGTACCACTCCATATTCTGCTACCCCCAAATTATAGGTATTGGCTCACTCACCGGATTGCCATTTCTTTTCTTCATCAGGGGAAGATATCGACATTCCCATATAACCACGGGTTCTCCTGAGAAACTGGAGAAACAGTGGGATGCTGCCCAGGGGGATAATTATCAGGACTATCCACGTGGGCGTAAGCAGAGGAGTGCACTGAACAACGCCTCTCTGCAAATAATCCCATGTCACCGTGATTCCCCAGATTACCAGGTACAGACTCATGGCTGAGCCAATGACGGAAGTAATGATGCCAAGCCATCTCTGGACTCTGGGACTCACCGCGTTGGTAATGATATCAACCTTGACGTGCCCTTCGCGCCTGAGGAGCCACGCTGCACCCAGGAAGGTAACATAAAGCAAACAGTACTCGGTGACTTCTATCTCCCATATCTGGGGATGCCCCATTCTCCTGAGTACCACCTCAACGCAGATGGATAGCATGATGAAGATGATAAGGGCAGATGTCCCCACAGCTCCAATGTCAAGTATTTTATCAAAGATACGCCCTGCCTTTGCTCCTAATCCATCATTTATCTTCATGCTTCATTTCAAACCAACTGCATATTTTGGGAGGAGTACCAGACTTATCTGTAAATCCGATACTCCTCCTTGTTCTGTCATTCAATCTGGCTTTAGAGTATACGCCTACGTAGCTATGAGCGCTCTCAACTCATCATAGTGAGTATCACACGCTTCCTTCTGGAATTTCCATGGTTCCTCATAAGCCAGCTGCTTGTAGGCTGCCGCATCAGCAGCCGAGAACTTGATAAACGTGCCGCCAGCATCAACGAAGTCCTGGCGATACTTTTCCCACTCGGACTGGTCATACCCCTCCATCTGCTCCTTTTCCCACTCCCTGGTCGCTTCCATCAGTGAATCCTGCACATTCTTGGGCAGGCTGTTCCACTTGTCCAGATTCATGATGATAAGTCCATTATTGTGGCTGTAGAAGGGATGGTCGATACAATACTTGCTCTTCTCGACCCAGCCATAATCACTAACTCCCTGCATCGGCCAGCCGAAGCCATCGATGACATTTCTCTCAAGAGCACTGTACACATCCGGAGGAGGAACCTGAACGGGGGAAATTCCCAGCGCTTTGAAAAAGGGGTCGTAACAAACTCCACCACCCCGTAACTTCAAGCCGTTTAAGTCAGACATTTTGGTAACTGGCTCGTTAAGCCAGATATAAAAAGGCATGTTGCTCATCCACCTGCCCAGGACCTTAACGCCCTGCTCCTGATGGATATCATCCATCAAGGCACGAAAGCCATCGTTCCATTCTTCCTCGTTGCTTATCTCGGAGAGATAAGCACAGTAAGCTTCAGGAACCTCTCCAAAGTAATAGGCGGTTACCAGAAAACTGGCATCGAGAGTGCCACTCTTAACCGCGGCAAACTGGTCAAGCCCGGGTATAACTTCCGGCCCACCAAGATGCTCCCACTTAATCTGGTCCCCAAACTTGTCATTAACCATATCGACATACAGGGGGATTGACCCGCCTATGGAGTGGGTCACCGGCAGAAAGCTAGACGAGCCGATCTCCACGGGACCACTGGGCGCAGGAGTTGATCCTCCAGCACAGCCTACAGATAAGCCGATAAGCAGAGTTGCTGCTAATAGACAATAGACAATTTTCTTCAATTTTCACCCCCCTTCAATTTTCACGTTAACTCTGAATTTTTCCTGGCCAATTTAACTCGAAGACTCCCAATTGCAACATCCTTCAACTGCTCATTTTCACCTCCATCAAGCCCCATTCCAAGCTACAGGAGCAGGTAGAAGCTTCATCATGCTACTAATATTAACCTTTCCTTGCCAGATGATGGTGCATTGTACACGCCACCATCGCCCCAAGTCAATATAATAAACGTTTTTTCTGAGATTTTGCAAAAAAATATACAGAGGAACAGCAGGTGCAAGATGGACCCTCTCCCTCCCACGAAACTTCCGCCACCGTTGCAATTCACCGGCAACGCCACCTCCCCACAGAACCAGTATCCAGGACAGGGACATGTAGCTTTATGTGAATATTGGGTGATAAAGAACGGGCCTTACATCCACAACCAGTGGAGCGGGTGACGGGATTCGAACCCGCGACCCCTTGCTTGGGAAGCAAGTACTCTACCGCTGAGTTACACCCGCTGAGATTGCATTTATTTTAATCCCAAAACCAGATCATGTAAAGGTGCGTTCCTGTTCCCGCTGAATCTTGAAAAGAAGGGCCAAAATATGCTATCTTCCATCTGTGAATGAATAAAATACATTTGCTCAAGGAATCGCGAGATGCCTCCCCTGAAAAAGGGAAGGCCAGGTGGGAATCTTGAGGCAGTTTGTTAAAATGGAGCGATAAGCTGAAACCTTTTTCAGAATTTAACGAAGAGCCATCACTCAAAGAAAGTGACCTCCTGCCATCCCACGTTGAAGAAAACATCGAGAGACTATCCAACTTCGAGGTCGAGCTGGGTGAACGCCGAAACGAAACGCTCTTCAAGATAACTGCAGAAATAGAAAATGCTGAAAATGCCCTGAAGCAGGCAGAGCAACTTGCGCACAGGCTCAAAAAGCGGTTAAAGCAGCTAAAGGATTTGCAGAAAGTTCTCTCGCGGTAAAAGCTGATTCCACCAAAAGGCACGCCACAATGCCAGCAATACCAAATAGGCCAGTTCGAGTTCGATTTGCCCCCAGTCCCACGGGATATCCGCATCTGGGAAATATCCGCACCGCTCTCTTCAACTGGCTCTTCGCCCGCCATCACAGAGGGAAATTCATTCTACGGGTTGAAGATACCGACGTCACCCGAAAGGTTGAGGGAGCAATTGAGACAATGATGGATAGCCTGCTCTGGCTGGGGCTGGACTGGGACGAAGGGCCTTATTTCCAGTCGCAAAGGCTGTCTCTATATCAGGAGACCGCCAGCAGGCTAATTGAAACGGGTCACGCTTACCTTTGCTACTGTTCTCTCGAGAGATTGGAGGCAGTGCGTCAGGAGCAGATGAAGCAAAAACAGCCGCCCGGATACGATGGACACTGCCGCAATCTGACCCAGCGGGAGAGGGCAGAAATGGAGGCGAAGGGCATCAAGCCCGTAGTCCGCTTCAAGATGCCCCTCGAGGGAGAAACGACATTCCACGATTTAATCCGCGGTCAGATAACTTTCAGGAACGAAACTATGAGCGACTTCATTCTGCTCAAATCCGACGGCTATCCTACATATCACCTCGCCAACATAGTGGACGACCACCTGATGGATATCTCACACGTCCTCAGGGCCGATGAATGGGTCTCCAGCACCCCCCGCCATATATTGCTCTACCAGGCACTGAACTGGCAACCACCCCAGTTTGCTCATCTACCCATGATTTTGGGAACGGATAAGGCAAAGCTCTCAAAGAGACATGGCGCCACCGCCATAAATGAGTACCAGGAAGAGGGATATCTGCCCGATGCCATGGTAAATTTTCTGACGTTGCTGGGCTGGTCTCTCGATGACCATACTGAACTCTTGAGCAGGGATGAACTAATACAACATTTTTCCCTGGAGAGAGTAAGCAGAACGGGAGCCGTTTTCAACAAAGTCAAACTGGAGTGGATGAACGGGGTCTATTTGCGCAAACTGAATCCAGAGGAATACGTGGAACGGGCTACGCCCTTCCTGGAGAGAGGTTTGCCACCTTCGGTAAGACGGCCACTGGACTTAACTTATGTCAATCGAATCATGCCTTTAGTTCAGGAGCGCGCTAAAACACTGGCTGAAATTCCGCAACTTACCGACTTCTTCTTCATGGACGAGCTCTCCTACGACACAGAGATACTTCCAGGCAAAGGACTGGATACTACAACAGCTACCAGAATTCTCGAAGTCGCCCTGCAAGAACTGGAAACGGTGGAACCCTGGGATTCCCAATCCCTGGAAAGCACTTTGCGCCAGCTGAGTGCAGGCCTGAGCTTGAGCACGGGAAAGTTCTTTGGTTTGCTGAGAACATCAGTCACGGGCCGCACCGCAACCCCTCCCCTCTTCCAGACCATGGCTATCCTGGGAAAGGAAACGAGCCTCAGGCGACTCAGAGCAGTCCTGCAGAAGTTATCCCCATCACAATAGCCAGGCATCCAGACACATGGTAAGGAAAATAATGCCCAGATAGGGGAAAGCCGTCAGCTTGTACACTCGCCACGCCCCTCTGGATTCATGAGATGCCAGAAGCCGGCTACAGGCAGAAATCATGACAATGCCGAGAACGATAGCTGCTACAAGATATGGTAGATGAAATTCGCCGGCGAAGAAGACGAATATCGATATTGCGAAAAGCAAAAGCGCGAGGCCAAAGAGTAACTTCACTGAATCTTTGACCTGCCAGTTCAGAGGGAAGTAGTTCAGACCAGCACTACGGTAGTCATCCCGGTAGGCAACCATCACGCTCCATACGTGCAGGGGAATCCACGCTGCAACGAGAAGGCATATGGCAAGGATCTTAAGATTCAGCGTGGGCTCGATGGCAAACCAGCCAATTAGAACCGGGCTGCAACCGGCAATAATGCCCAAAAAGACTTCCAGTGAAGTCTTGCGCCACAACACGGCAGCTATGACGCCTACCAGACCGGCGACAAAGCACAGCAGATTTATTTGCCAGGCCAGCGACAATCCCAAAACTACCAGCATAATAATCGGAGGCAGCGATTTCTCCGGCGGATTGATGCGCTGAGAAGGCAAAACCCTAAGGCAGGTTCTTTGCATCCTGGCATCGATGTTGCGGTCAAGATAGTTGGTAAGGCCATTACATCCAGGAATGCCACAGGCAATAGCAAAAACAGCGAGGATGAATTCCCCGGTGGGGAAAGCATTTCCAGCCGCGACAACGTCGCCGGCAGCGATCAGGGCCGCGACAATGCCCATGAGGATGTGCAAGCCTGATTCCCGTGGTTTCAGCACTCCGATATAATTCAAGACAGGCCTCGCTCCAGTTCCGGACACCCCACTCACGACTCCTTTAACTCCTGAAGAACATCGCTCACAACCTGCTCGGGCACATCATTACAAACTATCGCGTTGCCAGCATCCCGTAAAAGAACCCATTGAATTGTTTTTCCCCTTGTCTTCTTATCCCTGGTCATGGCCTCCAGGATATCGTTCACATCTATTCCGGAAAACTTCACCGGCAGCTCAAACCCTTCCAGAAGCCGTTGCTGCTTCCTGGCCACATCCAGGGTCAAAAAACCCATCCTCTGGCTTATACCGGCTGCTCCCACCATCCCGATGGACACCGCCTCACCATGAAGAAATCGCTCATAGTGAGTGGCTGCTTCCAATCCATGGGCAATGGTATGTCCATAATTCAGCAGAATGCGCTTCCCTTTCTCCTTCTCATCTTCGCTGACGATACCGGCCTTAATAGCAGCGCTGCGGCCGATGGCCAGGGCAAGCACTGCAGGGTCAATTCCTATCCTGTCGACATTGGCCTGTAAAAATTCAAAGAGACCTCTGTCTATTATCAATCCATACTTAATGACCTCAGCCCATCCGGAGGTCATCTCGCGCCGTGGCAGGGTATCCAGGGTTTGGCAATCCGCCAGAACCATGTGCGGCTGGTAAAAAGAGCCGATGAGATTTTTCCCCTGCGAGTGGTTCACTCCTACCTTGCCCCCAATGCTGGCATCCACCATGGCCACCAGGCTCGTGGGCACCTGCACCCAGGAGATACCGCGCAGGAAAGTGGCAGCGATAAAACCCGCCAGATCGCCCACCACACCACCCCCCAGGGCAACGATAACATCACCCCGCTCTATGCGCTGCCTGACCAGGAAATCATAAATGCCTCCGGCCTGGTCCAGGCTCTTGCTCATCTCACCCGGAGAGATAACAAAGGAACCAGTGTTGAAACCGGCATCCTGCAAAATTCCCTTCACTCTGTTACCGTAGAAGGAGAAGACATTCTCGTCGCTGATGACAACAGCCGTGCCCGACAGACCGGCCTCTCGCATCCTTACACCGAGCTTATTCAGCAGCCCATCTTCAACAAAGACGGGGTAAGCACGGGAGGGAGTATCTACCCAGCAGACGATGCTTTTATCATCATCACCGCGCGGAGCGCAGCGGCGAATCAATCTCCTGCTCCTTATTATCTCATCAGCCACCTCGCTGATACTTAAACCATCGGTATGAATTGTCCAGTCAGCGCCGGCGTAGGCAAACTGCCGCGATGCCTTGAGATGGCTGATACGATCCAGGGGATTATCGTCATCCAGGAGAGGACGAACTTCGTTCTCAGCACCATAAGCATCGCCCTGGAATAGACGTCGATAGATCGTCTCCGCTTTAGCTTCGAGGCAAATGATAATTCCACTGCGGGCAAGCGACTCATAATTCTGCAGGTCAACTATGGCACCACCACCGACGGCTATGACTGCCTGCTCTTGCAGAGAAGTTTCCGCAATTACCTGTCGTTCCAGGTCCCTGAAGCTGTCTTCTCCGCCATCTCTGAAAATATCCGTAACCGGCTTCCCGGCGCGCTTGACTATCTCATCATCGGTATCAATGAAGTTCCAGTTCAGGCGCTTCGCTACCTCCCTGGCTGCCTGCGACTTGCCCGTCCCGGAAAAGCCGATGATAATGATATTCTTGTCTATTGCCATAAAGAAATATTGCCCAGGTAATTGTGGTAGTTTGCCATGGTTTCCCTTAAGCTATCTCCGCCAAACTTGTCCAGGCAGGCCTCAGCCAGCGCGATGGCCAGCATCGCTTCGGCAACCACTCCTGCAGCAGGGACAACGCTGATATCACTGCGCTCATAGTGAGCCTTGATCGCTTCACCACTGTGGAGGTCTATAGACGGCAAGGGGGCTGCCAGCGTAGCTATAGGTTTAATAACCGCTCTTACCACAAGGGGTTCTCCGTTGCTTATGCCTCCCTCTATACCACCGGCACGATTGGAGAGACGTCGCCAGGGAAGCCCTCCAGGCTTGCCCGTATCAACGTCGATGTTGGGTACAATAGCGTCGTGAGTCTGAGACCCTCTAACTTTAGACAGCGCAAATCCCGAGCCGATATCTACGCCCTTAACGCCCTGGATGCTCATCACCGCCTGGGCAATGATGCCATCAAGGCGCCGTTCCCAGTGAGCATAGCTGCCGAGGCCCACGGGCACGCCATGGGCAACCACCTCGAATACGCCGCCCAGAGTATCTCCATCAACCCTGGCTGCGTCGATAGCTGCTATCATTTCCTTCTCAGCCCTGGCATCAGCACAGCGAAGAGGAGAGCTTTCCACCTGCTGCCAGTCTATAGGCTTCACATCATCCTGCGGTGAAGTCTCAACTCCGCCAATAGAGATCGTGTGGCTGTGGATGGCAATGCCAAATTCCGCCAGAAACCTCCGGGCTACTGCTCCAGCTGCCACCCTGGCTGTTGTCTCCCGCGCACTTGCCCTCTCGATTACTGGCCTGATGTCGTTGAGGTCATACTTGGTCGCACCTGCCAGGTCAGCGTGTCCGGGGCGGGGACAGGCTACGGGCCCAGCTTCACGCCAATCCCTGTTGGAGATAAAAATAGCAATGGGATTGCCGGTAGTAATCCCTTTGTAGATACCCGCAGTGAACTCTGCCCTGTCCTCCTCCATCTGCATGCGAGAACTACGGCCATAGCCACCCTGACGGCGCTTCAATTCGCGATTGATATCTTCGGCTTCCAGAGGAAGGCCGGAGATGAAACCTTCGATGACAGCCGTCAGCCCTTTCCCATGAGATTCTCCTGCCGTAACAATGTAGAGACGCTTCATCGATACACCACCATGATACGATAGTTACTATCCAATCTCTTATTTATTTCCCTCTATCAACGCCTGCCGGGCCTTATCATGCATCAGGCCCACGGGGGCTTCCCTGCCCATCCATAATTTGAACGAAGCAGCACCTTGATATACTAGCATAGGCAGACCTCCAAGTATATTTGCTCCAGCTTTCCTTGACAGTTGCAACAAAGGAGAAGGAGATGGATTATACACCAGATCATAAACCAGTATCCCTTCAGGGATAACGTTCCCTGCCAGAGGAGATTGACCTTCACTGGAACTGTATTTCATTCCCACGGGGGTACAGTTAACCACAAGCTGGCAATCAGCAAAAGTTCGCTCGGAAGCCAGCGCCTGCCACAGCAGGACGGTGATTTCAGCTTCTAATCCTGTCTGTGCTGCATAATGCCTCAATCCCTTCACCAGCACCCGAGCCCGCTCCGGCGTGCGGTTAGCAATGAGAAGAGATGATATTTTTTCTCTCGCCAGGGCAAAACTTACCGCCCTGGCTGATCCACCAGCGCCCAGAACAATCGCCCTCTTGCCACCGACATCAAAATTGCCTCGAGCTTTCAGTGCTTCCACAAAACCGCCAACGTCCGTATTATAGCCCCAGAGATCACCATCCCTTTTAACTATGGTGTTAACGGCGCCGACCAGAGCTGCCAGGTCATCAACTCCATCCAACAGCGGCATAACTGCTTCCTTGTAAGGAACGGTTACATTGGCTCCCAGATGTTGCGGCTCCCTCAATCTGGATATCGCTGTTTCAAGTTCTTCCGCACGCACTTCCCACGCCTGGTAGCAAACATCAAGGTGATAGTAATCCAGAGCCTCCTGCTGAAAATAAGGAGAAAGGGAATGCTTTAAGGGATATCCAATGAGATTTACAAAGCCTGGCATTGTCCAGTTTCTCCCTGGCTATCGAGGAAGCCCTGGAGGATGAAAGCTGCTGCCACCGCATCTATCCCATCTTTACCTGAAGAATTGTAGTTCTTTTTGGGTTTCTTTTTCCTCGTGCCCCGCGGCAACTTTCTCTCCGCGCCACCAGATTCAACGAGCATGTGCTCTGCTGCCACAGTGGAGAGTCTCTCATCCCACATCTTTACCTCCACTTCGCTGAGGCTGCCCTGTTTTATCCGTAACGACAATTTCTGAACAAAAGACATCACCTTTTTGGCCTGTGGCCCAAGTTCTCCATTCAGACTAAGCGGTAAGCCAACCACAATGCGCTCTACCTCATATCGTTCCGCAATGCGGATGATGTCATCTATATCCGTATCTTCGTTTCCACTGGCAATCGTAGTAAGAGAAAAAGCTATGATTCCCCCGGTGTCGCTCACGGCCACTCCCGTTCTCCTGTCACCAACGTCCAGTCCCAGGCTGCGCATTTCCACCCCCCTTTTGCTCAATTTTCATCAACGCGAAGAAAGTCTTTCCACAGCGATGCTCCTGGCTAACTTTAACGCCGCATCGAGTTTGGATAAATCCCTGCCACCACCCTGGGCCATATCAGCCTTACCACCACCCCCACCACCAGTAACCTTGGTTACCTGCTTGATGATATCGCCGGCGTGAACCCCCCTGGCTACCAGGTCCGGAGTAACCATAGCCAAAAACCCCGGCCTCCCACCATGCACAACAGCCAGAACTACTATGGCACTTCTCAACCTGTCCCTCAGCATATCACCCATTTCCCTGAGCACAGACGCAGTCAAAGGCGGCACCTTAACAGCCAGAAACCTCGCTCCACTTATATCTTCCGCCTGCTCCAACAGGTGCTCCACAATTTTGCGCGACAGCTCCCTTTCCAGCAGCAGGGAATGCTTGCGCTCTTCCTCCATACCATCTATGAGAGCTTTTACCTTGCCAGGAACTTCTTCCACGGAGACCTCTACGTCATCAGCTATACTTGCCAGACACGAGAAGCGCTTATCTATCAACAATTCTGCAGCCCGCCCGGTCACCGCTTCAATGCGGCATAACCCCGTGCCAATGCTGCTTTCAGCCACTATCAGAAAGACGCCCAGTTCCCCCGTTGATTTCACATGAGTGCCGCCACAGAGCTCCTGGCTTATTGCCGGCTGGCCAATTTTCACCACCCGAACCATATCGCCATACTTTTCTTCAAAGAGAGCAGTAGCCCCCCCTGCAACGGCTTCACTGTAGGAGACAACTCTTATTTCTACCTCCAGGTTTTGACGTATTCTCTCGTTGACCCTTCGCTGAATTTTCCTGATATCGTCCCGGGACAGGGGTTGCATCTGCGAGAAATCAAACCTGAGCTTCTCCGTTTCTACCAGGGAGCCCCGCTGCTGAACATGAGGCCCCAGTATCTCTCTCAAAGCTGACTGAAGCAGATGAGTAGCAGTGTGGTTACGGGCGATATCAAGACGGCGTGACAGGTCGATCCCGGCCTCTACCTCATCGCCAACAGAAATATTCCCCTCAACAACTCTTCCCCGATGTATCGTCATGCCGCCGGTGCCCCTGACGGTAACTGCAACAGCAATTTTTCCACCATCGCTGTAAATATCGCCTGCATCACCCACCTGGCCTCCCATCTCCCCGTAGAAAGGAGTCCTGTCAAGTATTATGTCAACATCATCGCCCTGAGAAGCAGTTCCTGCTGACTGCCCGCCGACCCTTATCTCAACGACCCTGGCCTGACACATAGCCATTTCATAACCTGTAAATTCAGTGGCAGCAATTCCTTCCCATCCTGCTGAAGCTACGATGGGATGTATATCATCTCCGTATGACTCTATTTTGATCGCAGCCCTGGCCCTCTTCCGTTGTCTCTCCATAGCAGACCCGAAACCTTTTATCTCCACGGAAAGGCCCTTCTCCCTGGCAATTTCAGCGGTCAACTCCAGAGGAAAACCATAGGTATCATAGAGCCGGAATACCCCTTCCCCTTCAAGATAATCTCGTTTCTTGCCAAGAGCATCAGCCATCAAGCTTTCTACCTGCGCGAGTCCCATTTCCAGCGTAGAGGCAAACCTGTCCTCTTCCATACCGACAACCTGCATAATCAGTTCACGGCTATCTGACAGTTCCGGATAAACATGTTTCATCCTGTCGATAGCAACCTCAGCAACTTCACCCAGGAAAGGCCCATCCAGACCCAGCCGCCGGCCAAAAACCGAGGCGCGACGCAACATGCGGCGCAACACATATCCCCTTCCCCCATTCGAAGGCAATACCCCATCGGCGACAAGAAAGGCAACACCCCTGCCATGTTCAGCCACGATTCTGATAGCATGGTCAATGCTCTCTTCCTCACCGTACTTCCTCCCCGACAAACGGCAAACGAGCTCTATCAAGGGAGAAAACGTATCAGTTCCATAAGGAGAGGCGCTGCCCTGAATAGCCGCCAGAGTTCTCTCCAGTCCCATTCCCGTATCGATATTCGGTTTGGGCAAAAGAGTACGTTCCCCATTGATATCCTGATTGTACTGAGTGAACACCAGGTTCCATATCTCCAGGAAACGCCCGCAATCACAGTTGGGTTTACAGTCATCCCTGCCACAGCCAAACTCCTCCCCCATATCATAATGAATTTCACTGCATGGGCCACAGGGGCCGGAATCACCGGCAGGCCCCCAGAAATTATCCTCATCACCAAAGCGCAATACTCTTTCTTCAGGAACGCCTATTTCCCTCCAGTAGTTGAAAGCCTCATCGTCATCAAGATATATGGTTATCCACAGGCGCTCCTCGGGCAATGACAAACATTGGGTGACGAACTCCCACGCCCACGCAATAGCCTCTTTTTTGAAATAGTCGCCAATGCTGAAATTGCCCAGCATTTCAAAGAAGGTAAGGTGCTTGCTATCACCTACCAGGTCGATATCCGTGGTGCGAAAACACTTCTGGCAGGAAGCTAACCTCGGGCAGGGAGGCACTTCTGCGCCCGTAAAATACGGCTTAAACTGCACCATGCCAGCGCTGGTTAACAGGAGAGTAGGATCTCGATGCGGCACGAGAGAAGAACTGGGAATGAGTTTATGTCCCCTATCCGCAAAAAACTCGAGAAAACTTCGCCTCAATTCGTCGCCGGTCAATTAACTCTGCCCTCACAAATATCCCATGGTTGCTTTCCATCCCACCTGACTTCAATCCAGGCGAAAAAGCTGAAAGATATAAATCACCAAATGAACATCTATCTCGCCGGGTGACCGATTGATGGCCAGCGGAGTTTATGCTAGCATAAACCATATTACGAAGCAAAGGCTCTCTGACAGGCGCTTTTGCGTTTTAGCAAAGACAACAATCTTCGAGGAGCAGCTATGGTCGATTTAACTAAACTCCAGATATTCAGCTTGGAATGGCTCAAGAGCAGCGGCATTAGTATCCTGATCGCTATCGTCATTGCCCTTGTCCTGTACCTTCTACTGCGCCATTTTGTACCACTCCTGATTAAAAAAGTTGTCTCGCAACGAATGAGGGGAGAATCCAAAGCAGAAATTGAGAAGAGAGCTGAGACCCTGTCTTCATTTTTTACTACCACCGGAACAATACTGATTGCCACTTTCGCCATTTTTACCATACTACCTGAGTTTGGCGTAAATATTGCCGCTGCGCTAGCTGGCCTCGGCATCGCAGGCATCGCTGTTAGCTTCGGCGCTCAGAGCTTGATCAAAGATATCCTCAGCGGTGTTTTCATCATACTGGAAGATCCGTACAGGATAGGAGACTGGATCAAAATTGCCGGCACCGATGGCCTGGTTGAGGAAATAAGTTTAAGGCGCACCGTCCTCAGGGATTTCGATGGGACAGTGCATTCCATCCCCAATAGCGAAATCAAGACAGCCAGCAATTTTACCAGGGATTATGCCAGGGTAAACATGAATATCGCGGTAGCCTACGGAGAAGACCTTGATCACGTCATTGAAGTGATAAATAGCGTGTGTCGGGAAATGGCTGAGGACCCCGAGTGGAAAGCAAGTTTCCTCAGTACTCCCAGGGTACTCAGGGTGGACAATTTAGGAGATTCAGGCATTGACATCAGGCTACTGGGAGATACCAGGCCAATGCTCCAGTGGAGTGCAATGGGAGAACTGCGCCTTCGCATCAAGAAAGCCTTCGATAAGGAAGGAATCGAAATGCCCTGGCCTCACACCAAAGTTTACTTCGGCAACAGCCTTCCCAAAACCAGAGAAAACCCGCCAGGATCCATTTCATCGGAGGAGCGGGAGTAAATTTCCTCAAATCGGGGGGGCACAGAGCTCTGTCACCAGAAATTCAAGGGCCAGCTGGTCGTCGCTACCATAGCTGCCCGTTTTGATAGCCAGATCAGTTTCAAGAAGCTTATCATAAGCGCGCTTTACGCCCTGGAGGCTGTACCCTCGAGCCTGAGCCAGCGTTTTCTCCAGGGCATAACCCGGTGACAGTCCCAACCTGTGCTGGATTTGGGAGGGGGGCAACCCCGGTTCCAGGTCCTTTGCCAGAGCTATCAAGCGGAATTGCCTGGTTATCATGACTAAAATATGAATTGATGAATCTCCTTCCAGATACAATTGTTGTAGCACCTTCTGAGCTACTCCGAGGTGCCCTTCAACTATTGCATCCACCAGAGCAAAAATACTGGTCTCCCTGGCATAGCTCACCAGCTGTGTAACGTCCCCCTCGCTGACAATGCGTCCCTGGCTATATAGAAGCAATTTCTCAATCTCACTCTGCATTATCCACAAATCCCCTCCCACGAGATCAGCAAGCGAACTCACTGCCTGCGGACTGATCTTACCTCCTTCTTCCCTTACGCGTTGCCGGACCCACTCCCTCAGTTTATTGCCCTTCAATAGAGGAAATTCTTTCGCATCAGCCAGGGGCGAAAGTTTTTTCATCAATGGATTGTTGCCCTTTATCATCTTCTCAACCAGTACCAACTCCGTACTTGCCGGCATTTGTGACACGTAAGACGTCAACCCCTCCCACTCACCAAGTGCGCTTCTCGCCCTGGCAGTACCTTTCTTAGAGCTTTTGCGTGGCTGAGGCTCCTTCTTTCCGGGGTTGAAACGCCCGAGCAAGCCTCCAACGATAACCAGCCGGTGGAGAGCCAGGAAGGGAGCAGCGCTGCAATTGTTTCTAAGTTCAGCCAGGCTCAAGTGATCGCCACTTAACCTGGTAGTGTTGACTGCCAGCATTTCCATTTCGCCCATATTGGCCTTAATTTGCTCCAGGGCTTGGTTAATGGAAAAACTATCCCCGCCATAAAGAATATGCAACATGCTTTCAGTATTTTATCACAGCGCCTGGTTTCGAAAGCAGGAGTGCAATAGCGGAGATGTGTTAGTATATCGACATGAAAATCGCCATAATTGGGTTGCCAAAGAGCGGCAAGACGACCATTTTCAATGCCCTGACCAGGGGCAAAGCCGAAGTTAGTCCCTATTCCTCCTCACTCAAGCCAAATATAGGTATAGCTAAAGTGCCCGATGGCAGGCTGTCGGTTCTGGAAACCATTTCCAGACCCAGGAAGACCACTCCCGCAGAGGTGAGCTACGTTGATATAGCAGGTTCTCTTAAGAACATCGATGGACAGGAGGAAATAAAGGGAGAGCTACAGAACTATCTCTCCACCGCCGATGCCCTGATTGAAGTGGTTCGAACCTTCGAAGATGATAATCTGCCACATCCCCAGGGAAGCATAGATTTCAAAAGGGACATAGCCACCCTGGACCTGGAGATCGCATTTTCTGATTTAGCCATCATCGAAAGAAAATTGCAAAAGCTGGAGAGAAATCTTAAAGGCGCCAGGACATCAGAGCGCGATTCGTATATCAAAGAACAAGTTTTGCTGCGAAAGATCAAGCTGAATCTGGAAAACGAAATTCCCATCAGGCAACAGGACCTGGGCAGTGAAGAAATTAAAGCACTGTCCAACTATCAATTCCTCACGGCCAAGCCCATGCTGCTAATACTGAATATCGGTGAGGAGCAAATAGAAGAGACTTCTCAACTGGAAAGTGAGCTAAAGGCCCTCTATCCTCAATTCACCGCCGTAGCTCTTTGCGGCAAGCTGGAGATGGAGTTAACCCAGCTCAGTGAAGCTGAAGCTGGAGAGTTTCGCCAGTCCATGGGGCTGACCGTGCCGGCGCTTAATCAGATTATCGACCTGTCCTATCAACTCCTGGGATTCATCTCTTTCTTCACCACGGGGACTGATGAATCAAAAGCCTGGACTATCCCCCATGGAACTGTCGCTCCGAAGGCAGCGGGGAAAATTCACTCCGATATAGAAAGAGGATTTATCCGGGCCGAGGTAATTAGTTTTCCTGACCTGGAGCAGTGCGGCAACCTGGCCGAAGCGCGAAAGAAAGGCTTGCTGCGGATGGAAGGCAAGGACTACGTTGTCCAGGACGGCGATGTAATCAACTTTCTGTTCAATGTTTGACGCTTCAGGAAACCCAGGATAGCACCAGTTCACCTGCACCTGTCTCCATCCTGCGAAGATAAGCGCGCTGGAAAAGAACACCAATACTATATTTCCTCGCCTATTTCCCCAAGCGCTTCAATTAAGGCATCGTTATGCTCTGGCATGCCCACGCTGGGGCGGATGTAATTTTTCAGAAGCGGCGTGTCATAAGTTCGAATGAGTATTCCTCTATCTTCCAGCTTCTGTCGGATTTCGCCGGCAGTGCCTCTTAGAACAGAACAGAGGATAAAATTGCCACGCGACGGGAAGGGACTTAAGAAGTCCCTTTTATCCAGCTCCCCGGTGAGCCTTTCTCTCTCGGCAATTATAGTCTTCACCGTGCTCATTAAATGTTCACGGTCAGCCAGAGACGCCTGCACAGCAACCAGTGCAGGCACACCTACATTGAAAGGAGGCTTAATCTTCATCAAATAATTGACGATTTTAGCAGGGAAAATGCCATACCCAATTCTCACGCCAGCCAGCCCTGCCCATTTACTCAAAGTGCGCAGCACCATCAAGTTTTCATACCGGGCAACCAGAGGAGCCACCGTTTCCCCGCTGAACTCATAGTAGGCTTCATCTACCAAGACCGGTACACCCGTATTCACCAGTTCAAGTATGTCTTTCTGTGGAGTTATGTTCCCCGTGGGGTTGTTGGGATTATTGATAATTATTAGCCTGGTTCGCTCGCTTATGGCGGCTTTTACTGCGCTCACATTGACGGCGAATTTCTCATCTCTGAGCACTTCAACTGAGGTGCCTCCGCATATTCCCGTTCTAAAGCGGAAATAATCAAAGGTGGGCTCACAATTTATCACTTCATCGCCATGCCCAACAAAGAGCTGCAGGGCAAGATCGATTACTTCAGCACCCCCGGAGGTAGCTATAATGTGCTCGGCACCCATTCCAGTATACTCCTGCAACTGGTGGCGAAGCCCGGTTTGCGTCGCATCGGGGTAAAGGTTCAAAAAATCACACCTGGCAAGCGCTTCCAAGACCTTCGGTGAGCACCCGTAGGGATTCTCATTAGCGTTCATCTTGATCACAGGCCCCTTATGCTCTACCGGCTTCGGCGGAGCATATCCCCCCATGGCAGCCAGATGAGGCCGCACGAATTTTTCTATGCCCGTAAGAGAATTAGCAGAAATCATGCTATGCCCTCCCCTGACTCACCGCAGCATCCTCCACAAAATTTTCATCGTTATTAACGCACTACCCCCTAAAATTCCGAATGAGGTTACGCCCTTCCCCAATAGCCTTCAGATTGCTCTCCAGAGCCTTTTCTTTGCCAGCGAAGGCCTTTTCTATTTGCCTCTCGATAAGCTCCAGGGAAAGTATTCCGGTCACCTCGAGGAAAGCACCCAGCAGGATAAGGTTAGCACCCTGGCTGGTGCCACTGCTACTAATCGCCATCTCAATAGCAGGGACCTCGACCACTGTGATATCTTTTTTCGTCTTCTTTGCCTGTAACCCGGCCTTCTCAACCACCATAGTTCCACCAGGACGCACTCTCCTCTCAAAATCCTCAAACTGGGCCGCTTCGGCAACGATTACACCCTCGGCCTGGGAAAGCAACGGGGAAGCGATCTCTCCATCGGAAAAAACGACAGAGCATTCGGTAAATCCACCGCGCTTGGAGATAGCATACGAGGGAAACCAGGTGACATTCTTATATCGTTCCACCGCTGCTTCAGCCAGCAGCGTGCCCGCGGTAAGTACGCCAGCGCCACCGAGCCCGGTTATTATCACTTCTCCCCTGTTAGCTCGCTCTTGCCCCATGGTAATTCACCCCTTAAAATCAAAACCTCATTCGATCTTATCCACATTCTTGAACTCGCCCAGCGGGAATTCCAACATTAAGCCCTCTTCTATCCACCTCAGGGCGTCTGCTGGTGACAGATGCCAGTTAGACGGGCAGGCGGAAAGAACCTCAACGAAGCTAAGCCCCACTCCTCTCATTTGTTTGGCAAAGGCAGTCTTCAAACATTCCCTGGTTTGTCCGTAGTTATAGGGGTTATTGACAGCACAGCGCACAGAATAGGCTGTTCCCTTAAAGGTAGCTATCATCTCAGCGGCGTGAACCGGGAAGCCATGCTTGCTGACATCTCGCCCTCCAGGGGTAGTAGTAGTTTTCTGCCCCGCGAGGCTGGTGGGAGCCATCTGTCCCCCGGTAGTCCCATAGACGGCATTATTTATCATGATGATGGTAATTTTCTCGGCACGCGCCAGCGCGCCCATCAAAGGATCCGCACCAATGGACAGCAGCCCGCCATCGCCCTGCACGGTGAACACAACATTGTTCGGATAGATATGCTTGATAGCCGTAGCCATATCGGGCGGACGCCCATGCGGACCAAGCACGCTATCTATATCCAGTATGCCCAGTAAAAACGAACTGCATCCTATGTCAAAGACTCCTACAGCGCTATCCCCCATTTCCAGTTCGTCCAGGACTTCAGCAATAGCTTTGGCCACAAGGGGCTCATGGCAACCGGGACAATAGACAAAACCAGCTGTCTGG
Organism: Dehalococcoidia bacterium; assembly: GCA_021162545.1. Taxonomy (GTDB): domain Bacteria; phylum Chloroflexota; class Dehalococcoidia; order GIF9; family AB-539-J10; genus M55B177. The sequence continues at coordinate 23,725 of JAGGYM010000043.1, forward strand.
GGCACCAGCAACCGCGGCTTAGCAACTATCCTTTCCCTGGTCATCATTCTAACCTTAACCTTTTCACCTGTGACGTCTCCCAAATCCCTCTATGCACGGCTCATTTCCTCAATTTTGGCCAGCACCCTGTCTGGAAGAATCATTCCTCCATCAGTAAGCATATGACGGTCCAGTATATTCACCATGCCAATATCGCTATTGCCTTCCACCGCTATCCTGACATCCTCGACCAGCTGACCCAGGGAATCTTCTACCACCAGGAAGTTGCTGCCCAGGCAAGCCTTCTGCCTGATTACTTCATAAGGAAAAGGCCAGGCAGTTATCAACCGGAGCAAACCTGCCTTGATACCTGCGCTGCGGGCAAGGTTAACAGCTTCCTTGGCCACCCTGGCAGTATAGCCATAGGCCACCAGAATTAAGCTGGCATCTTCAGCTTTGTAATCTTCATAGCGCAACTCAGCTTCCTGCATTCTCTTTATCTTCTCGTCCAGGCTTTGCAAGAGGGAATGGTAACTGGAATAGCGGCCGAACAAATCCCCCGAGTGCTCAACGACGCGTCGCTCGCCATCCCGATGTTTCCCCTTGCCGCTCACCGCCCAATCCTTACCGGGAAGAGAACCAAACTCAATTTTTTCAACTTCAACCGTCTCCCGTAACCGCCCTACAATGGCATCCGACATAACTATCACCGGGTTGCGATACTTATCAGCCAGATAAAAAGCGAGTTGAGTCAGGTCACAGCACTCCTGCGAGGAGGCCGGGACGAGAACGATATTTCGATAGTCGCCATGTCCTCCACCCCTGGTGCACTGGAAGTAGTCCTGCTGAGCATGCCTGATAGGCCCCCCCCCGGGACCTCCCCTCTGCACGTTTACGATGACACAGGGAAGCTCCGCATTGGCAAGGTCCGAAACCGTCTCCTGCATGAGAGACCAGCCAGGACTCGAGCTTGACGTCATGGCCCTGACCCCCGTAGCTGCAGCTCCATAAAGCATATTTATAGAACCAAGCTCACTTTGAGTTTGCACGAATACCCTTCCCATCTTGGGAAACTCCCGGGCGAACCACTCCGTTATCTCGTTCTGGGGAGTTATAGGATAACCAAAAAACGCCTGGCAACCGGCAACGCTCGCCCCATAAGCAACGGCTACATTGCCCTCGATAAACATTCTCTCGCCCATATCTATGCTTCCCTCAACAAAAGTGCCTTTACACCGGAACCTCATCACCGATATTCAGATATATCTCAATAGCGGCCCTGGGACAGAGCATGGCACAAAAACCGCAGGTATTGCATTTCTCAGGCTCGAGAAAGGAAGGCAGCAAATATCCCTGGGAGGTAAACTTATCCCCGGTGATTGAAATGCACCCCCTCGGGCAGAAAGTAACACAGTAGCCACAGCCTTGGCACTGCTCTTCATCAATGACAACTTCAGGCTTTACCACAATTCCACCACAGTCATAATTTCAACCGCTAGAGAAACCATCGTTAGAACTCTATACCATGGACAGGCATAATGCAATGGTTCGACTTGCGTCATAATTATTGTTACCGAAAGTGATATCGTTGCCTCAAAAAAAGTGTTATCCAAAGACAGGTGTCAATAACCACCATGGATAGGTTGCTTCATCCATACCGTCTGAGGGTAAAGCATCGTCCCTTCAGTACCACCAGGCCCGGGACTTTACTCAAAGCATCTATTCCGATACGCACCTTTGGTGAGTTGGACCGGGATCATCCCGGTTTTTTGGAAGCCAACACGGTAGCTCACTGCGGAGAGAGTGTCGAAGGATTCTACCTCACCACCCTGAGCATGGTTGATGTGGCCACGGGGTGGACAGAGTGTCAGGGGGTATGGGGTAAAGGGCAGCAGAGGGTAGGCGCAGCTATCCACCGGGTGAGGGGGCGTCTTCCACTCACCCTGCTGGGTCTGCACTCGGATAATGGCTCTGAGTTCATAA
>JAGGYM010000034.1 GCA_021162545.1 Dehalococcoidia bacterium
ACACCAACTTCTTTCAACCGGCGCTTAAGCTGAAACTGAAGACACGTCACGGTGCCAGGGTACATAAGGTATATGATGAAGCACTCACTCCCTACCAGCGACTGGTGGCATTTGGAGTGCTGGATGGGGCTAATTAAGCAAGAGGGGTTAGAGCAACTCTACCTACGCTTTAACCATGTATATCTGCGGGCACAGATTGATGCTACGCTGGGGGAATCGTGGAAACATGCAGTATATCCCAAACATGCACCGAATAAATCAGGGTCTTCGGTAACATGATTTATGACGCAACACGACCCCAGTCTCTTCCAACAAATCTCAAGATTTGTTAATCGGGGCGACTGAAACCCTTTTGTTCAGGCTCATTTCTCAATTAGAATAGACTTCGACCGCGCTGTCCCCGGCGTAGAAAGCGAAAACACGGGAAAGTCACCTTCGCGTTTTTCCCCGGGCAAGAGAGGTAAATATGCCGGCAAAGCAAAGCGCCGCAAAAATGAGGAATGCCGTTTTCATACTTCCCAGAAAGAGCTGATAATATTCAGGAGTTATTTGAGCTTTCCCCATGTACAGGGAGAGTAGCAGCATGGCAATTCCCATGCTGGTCATGTGGCCAACCTGCCGCAGCGTAGCCATGGTTGCCGAGGCCACTCCATAAAATCTGGTGTCAACAGAACTCATAACGGCGTTGGTATTGGGGGAGGAAAAAAGGGCAGCGCCAAAGCCAATGAGAGACAGAACCGCGATAATGAATTCCAGAGGCGTTTCCGCTTTCAAGAAATGGAGCAGGCCAAGCCCAATGGCCGTCAACGCCATTCCTCCTGAAGCAACCCATCGAGGCTCGACCCTGTCCGAAAGCCGGCCGGCGACAGGGGAGAAAATGGCCATGACAACGGGCTGGGATATAAGTACCAGTCCGGCATATGCGGGGCTGAGTCCCTTTATATACTGCAGGTAAAGGCTCAGGAAGAAAATGACGGCAAAGGTGGCGCTATAATGAAGCAGCGCTGTCAGGTTAGAGAAGGCGAAGACGGCGTTGTCCCTGAAGAGGCCCACATTGAGAACAGGACTTTCTACTCTCATTTCCCACCAGACGAAGGCCGCAATTCCCAGAATGCCGGTAACTATCAGCCACACGCCTGGGACAGCCGGCAAAAGAGATAGCCCGTACATCATCGCTACGAGCGCCAGGCTTAAGACCACCGAGCCAGCGAGGTCAAATTTCTCTCCCCTCGCCTCGACCCAATCCCCCTTCATTTTCCACAAGACAGCAACGATGACCGCCAGCCCCAGGGGCACAACGGCCAGGAAAATACTGCGCCAGCCGGAGTGCTGCGTCAGCAAACCTCCCAGAACCGGCCCAAGGGACAGCCCCATGTAAGTTGCGGCAACGCTTATGCCCAGCGCCTTGCCCCTCTCTCCAGGAGAAAACACCGAGGCTATCATTGCTATCCCTGTGCAGTAAATCATGGCCCCTCCGAATCCCTGCAGGACTCGCAGCAAAATAAGGATAACGGCTGAAGGCGAAAACGCCGAGAGGAGAGATGAAAAGGTGAAGATAACTATGCCATAGATGAAGACCTTTTTCCTTCCATGTATGTCCGCTATTCTACCGAAGGGAACGAGAAAAATTGCTGCGGCCAGGAGATACGAAGTGGCAATCCAGCCGAGCATCACTGCATCCAGGTCAAACTCCCTGCCAATTGACGGGAGTGCTATGTTGATGGAAGAACCCATGAAGGTGGTAGCAAAGGAAGCCGTAGCGGCAACGAACAGCGTAATCCTTTTGCTTGTGTTCTGGGGCACTCCTGTCTCCATGCCAGCTATTATAGCCCATCCGGCGAGCGAGCCTTCCTCTTCAACCTTCTCCAAAATTGGGTGCAGCCCAAGGACAAGTCCCCAAGAAGGAAGTCTCTCATTGTAGGTGGTACTAAAAACTGGGGCGTCCCTTGGAGTGAACCCCTGGATGTCAGTTTGAGAACTAGCAGTTCTCGCTCAGTCAGTTTTTCTCCACTTCCTGTTAGCAAAGGTTTTATCTTATACCTGACAGCATGTCTAATTACCTGCTTTGAAATCTCAGCGGATAGTACAGTTTCTCCAGCAGCCACCCCTCTGACAGCACAAATCACTTCTTCGCCGAATACGCTTTTTGTCAGGTATCCTGCAGCTCCCGCCTCAAGTATAGCAAGTATGTGCTCGCTATCATCATAAATGGTCAACACTAATATAGCTATATCAGGGCATTTTTCTTTAATTTGTCTTGTCGCCTCTAGACCATCTAACCTGGGCATGCTTATATCCATTATTACCACAGCGGGGGCCAGTTCTGTGGCAAGTTTTACCGCCTCCTCGCCATCTGCAGCCTCCGCAATGATTTTGAAGTCAGCCTGTTTTTCAAGTACGCTCCTTAGTGCCTGGCGAAGCAAAGGATGGTCATCCGCGATTATAATGCTAATTTCATCTTGCTGTTTTTGAACCGGGTTAGATTCTTTGGATGCTGCCATCATAAACAAGCTACCTCCTCTAATATACTCATCTTGCGTTAGAAATCACCCCGCCCTTCGGGCTCTTCTTGTATTGAAAGAGACTAATAGAGTATCCCTGACAGTTATCACTGTCAAGAAGATAGCTTCTTCCGGCCATTCGTTTTTCAGGGAGAATAGCGTCCACCTCACTCGCTTGATAAATACTGACGGTTTGGTTAGCATGTAATCAACAACACCAGGACGAGTAACCCTGGCCTGATAGTCACTTCATGCTCAAGGGGGCGAAATGGTAAAGTGAGTTCGCTGCACACAGGTAAACTGCCGGCCAGAACACTTGAGCGGCTTCTTGAGAGTATCAGGATAGAAGACGAGCATGTGGTTCTCGGCCCACGCATCGGCGAGGACGCCGCGGTAATAAGGCTGGGTCAGAAGCTGCTGGTGGCCAAAACGGACCCGGTGACCCTCGCTACCGACCTTATTGGCTGGTACGCGGTTCACGTCAACGCCAACGACATCGCCACCATGGGGGTAAGGCCCCGCTGGTTCATGGCAACGATTATCCTGCCGGAGAAGTCAACCGCAGCGGAAGCGGAAAAAATCTTCGAGCAGGTTCTCTCGGCATGCCGGTCTCTGGAGATAGCCCTGGTGGGAGGGCACACCGAGATCAGCCGCGATTTAAGCCGTCCCATCGTCGTGGGATGTATGCTGGCGGAAGCAGAAGAAGGAACCATAATAACCACTTCCGGTGCCAGACCGGGCGACGACATCGTGCTGACCAGGGGCATCGCCATCGAAGGAACGGCCATCCTGGCGCGGGAATCAGGAGAGGCGCTTCTGGCCGCTGGATTGAGCCGGGATATAATAGCCAGGGCGGCAGATTATCTTTTTTCCCCGGGCATCAGCGTGCTCAAAGAGGCGCTGACGGCATGTTCTGTGGGCAGGATACATTCCATGCACGACCCCACCGAAGGGGG
>JAGGYM010000050.1 GCA_021162545.1 Dehalococcoidia bacterium
CTCCTGCCGTTATTATGGGAATCGGGCAGCATAACCCATCATGCAAGATTGATCAATCAATTTTTATGGCAGGAGCTACTGGCGCTAAAAGAGCAGGTGAAATGGCATTCAACATGGCAGGAATTACAATCGATGCTATCGATGCCTGCGAGATCTACGACTGTTTCACCTATACTGTGGAAATTACTTTGCAGGATTATGGATTCTTTAAACCTGGAGAAGGAGAGGAATGGTTGAAGGGAGGGACAATCGCTCCTGGAGGGAGATTACCCGTCAACACCTCGGGAGGGCTTCTCTCTGAAGCCTACTTTATGGGGCTCACCCCGCTAACAGAAGGGGTTATGCAAATAATGGGGCGCTGTAAAAATAGACAACTTGGGGCTAAGACTCATACTAAAGAACCAGAAATAATTCTATGTAGCGATAATGGAGGGGTGTTCCAGAGCCACTCCTGCATGATATTGAGAAGGTGATAGTTTCAGATGACGTACGAGAAACCTTTACCTCAGCCAAATGAAGATACCAGGCCCTTCTGGGATAGTTGTAAAGAGCACCGGTTGCGATTTCAGAAATGCCGGATTTGCGGGCATGTTCGCTGGCCACCATCCATAGTTTGCCCCGTTTGTTACGCACACGATTTTGATTGGTTAATAGCCAGCGGCAAAGGGAAAATTTATACCTTCACTATTTATCACCAGGTTCAGCATAAGGCCTTCAAGAATGATATACCCTATGTAACCGCCATTGTAGAATTGAAGGAGGGGCCACACTTGCTTACCAACATAGTAGAGTGTGTTCCTGCCCAGGTTATGTGCGATATGCCCGTCGAGGTGGTATGGGAGGATATTACTGAAGAGTTCAGCCTCCCCAAGTTTAAGCCGGCACCTTGATTTTGACTGGCTGAATCAACTTTTTTCGAAATGAGGATAGCTATACCGAGCGGCTTCTTGATGTAGCAGAACTTGACGGGGTTTCCTCTCCCGTAAGGCAAGGGTTAGCTGTTATTCTTTTGCGCGCTTCCTCAGACCGGTGATGGCCTGCACCACGCTGCCTGCTGCCCCCACCAAGAAGGCTGCGGGACAGATAAAGATGGCGATGATGAAGCAGGCGACGTGAATGGCCTCCATGAGGTGTCTCAACGCGGCGATGTTGCTGGTGAGCACGGCCAGGGCATAGAAGGCGTTGTGCAGGAGAACAAAGATGAAAAAGCCCACCACCGCTGCTCCCATGAGGAACAGGAACCGCTTTGCCTTTCTCCAGGTGCGCACAGGCAGGAGCACCAGGGCAATCGTTGCCAGGAAACAGAGGACGATGCCGGGGATGTTATCACTGATGCCCACGGCGAAGGCGGCGGCCAGCAGGGCACAGAAGGCTCCCATCAGCGCCAGCACCTCTTTCTTCTTCCTGCTGCCTTCGGGGCTCTTTTCGAAGGTGAAGAGGCCCCTCAGGTATTTGCCCGACGCAGAGCAGAGCTTCTTCGGTGAATAGCCTTTTGCCATCTCACGCCTTCCTCAAAAAGCTCCCGCTGCCCCCTGGAGCGTAGCGCACCTGCTATTTACATGCCCGTGGTGCTCCACGGCAACTTGTCATAACACTTTGGTCTTCTCTGCCTGTCTCATCTTCCATGGTAGCACAAATTTATCTGGACGTGGCACAGCACTCCGCCACGTCCACCGGGAAAGCTTGCAAGATGTCCTTCTGCCTGGACTTGTGCTCCAGACGAGCAAGAGAAAAAGGAGAGTCCTTTTGAGGTTATGGTAGTTTATCGAAGGGAAAAGGCTATTTATCCCTGTTATGGTAGAAGAGCACGACAGGGAAGTCATGGCACAGAAAAAGCGAGCATCGCTTCAGTCCATTTTTAATGGGGTGTCTTCCAGTGCTCTGCACTGGTTACATCCTGCATGACCTCCAGACAGCCCAGATACTTGCCATCCTTGTCCCTGACGGCAAAATATCCTGTGTGCCATTTATGCCCTTCGCGGTTCATCCAGAACTCGACTACCTTCTCCCTGCCTGACTTCAAATCGTCCAGAACGCGGTCCACCTTGCTCATGGTCTCTTGATGGTGGCAGTTTTGTACCAGGCCACCTATTACGTCGGACGCCCTGTAGTTTTCCTCGTCAACCTTATTGTAGTATCTGACGATGTCCGAATCATCGGAAAAAAATACCTTGAAAGGCAAAGCCTCGCCAATAGCCGCCATTATTTCGGGTGAAAATTCTCCTGGCATAATCTACCTCCCTGGCAATGTCTTGATTGCCCTGCAAGATTTCCGATGTAAGTTCTGGACTGCCTGAGATTATAAACCTTCCCGATAGAAGAGGGAATCCTGGGCCCAGGCCTTGTTTTTTGTAACTCCCATAGTCGGCTCGTGCCCCGGGCTCCTGTCACCCGCTAAGGAGAACTTATCATCCAGCATCTTCACTATAGAAGTTGCAGGTTATCTTCAAAGGAGCCAAGGGAAAGCACTTCGCCTTTAATAGCTATGAGCGCTCCCTGGATAATTCCCCTGTCGATGAGTGCCCTCGCGCTTTCTTTGCCCTTTTGCAAGGCTGCTTGAATTTCATCATCTGTCAGGGCACCCACCGAGGTAGTAACCATCTTGCCGGGAATATCTGTCTCAGGGTAGATGCTCTCGGCGAGCTCTCGTTTTACGCTCGGAGATTCGATTGAGGTGCTGTTGCCAAGGTAGGTCGCGGACGCATCCGCCACGGAAGCACGTGTGGCCATGGCAATAACTGAATCAGCTATCCCCAGGGTAAAGCTGCGACCGCCCAGGCCGCTGGTGCAGATCCCGCAATCTTTCTCCACCGTGATGGCATATCTTAGCCGTGAAGTTGCCAGGCTCAAGCGCAAACCCACCTTCACTTTTTCTCCTCCTTTCAGGCGTATAGCTATATCTCCCCCATTGTTGACCACGATTTTGCTGGCACCACTTTGCATGAGATGGTCTGCTACTATATCCGCCGTGGTTCCGGCTACAGCAGCTAGCGGAGTAAAATCGGGATCGTTGACGATTTTGCTGGCCGAAATCATTTCCGCTACAACTCGAGGATAAGAGCTATTATCAGCCGGCAAAGTCGAGGATTTCTTTTTGACCACTGGGAGAAAGGATGCCACCTCCTCAAGAACTTTTAGAGCGTATTCACCTCCCTGGAGGGCTACCTCAGAGAGTGGATGTCCCTCTTTTGATGCCATGATAGTGGCATGCAGGGGGCCGGAATCAACCAGGGACATCCCCTCGGCAATAAGTTTTACCTCTGCCAAGCTATTCTTTGCCCTTGAAGTCTTGCTTTACCTCATCCAGTGTCCTGATGGAGTCCTTGTGTCCACCAAAGTTCAGGTAATCCTGCAGACGCATGGTGTACTCTACGGGGAATACCACAGCGGGTGTGGGCACCCAGGTGAAAGCATGCACTTTAACCTTGCTCACATCTACGAAAAAGTCAATGCCCCCACCCGGCATAAGGCAAACTGGAGCGCCTCCCACCGTCAAGCGAGCCTTATTCTCATGTACCGCCCGTGTTAACCTCACGGGGTGTTTGGTTATGCCACCTCTGGCGCTGCCACCAGTCCCACCGACAAAAACCGCCGAGACCATGGAAGACTCACAGTTGTCGGAGATCTCGCGAACGACTTCTCTGGCTCCGGGGGTTAGCTCAATCTGATGCAGCTTGCCGTCTTCAACCATTTCATACATCGCTGCTCTTCCACCCGTTGATTCAGTAATCAAGACTCTCATCCCTGGTCTGGCAGAGTGCAGGTCTATGCTTTCAATAACGTCAAGAGGGTCCTCGATACTGGTTCCACCCCATCCGCTACCGGGATCAGCGATGTGGAAATATCTCCCGGGGGTGCTCTCCATCCCCTTTAACTTTAAACCGCTTGGTTTGACATCAAGAGCCTGCCCTGCCTCGTGTGCCGTGAACAAACTCGTAATGTGATGGTCGATAACGATAACTTCATCCGCCACCTCACGAAAAGAATAGGCGAATAAACCAGCACAGGCGCTGCCACAACCAACGCGCATTCTCTCTATAATCTTGCCATTGATACGTGGTGGCTTGCCTACCTGCAGTTTGAGAGATGCTCCTCCATCCACTTTTAAGGCCACCTCTTCCTGGTTGGCCAGAGCTACCATTAGCCTGACGATGGCACCTCCTCCCTTCTCAGTAAGCAACACCGGGCCGCCCAGTGAAAGCATCTCGGCACCATATTGCTCTGTAGTAACATATCCCACCTTCACCTGATTTTCCAGATCACACCTTAAACATCGCTGCGCTTCCTTAACTGCCGTCTCTGCGCTGTAACTTCGCTCTACGGGAGAAAAATTTCCAGGCCGTTCTTTCAGCGGCAATGAAGGTGCCGGTAGTCGTTTTTCTTCTGGAGGCTTGAGGACGTTCAAAGGAAGGGGAATGCCTTCCTGAGGAGCCAGCGTTTCCGCAATCATACCCGTGCCTCCCAGATACCTGTCCATGGAAATCGCCGCTTTTCTGCCTGCGGCAATGGCCTCAATTACTGAAGCAGGCCCGGTGACAAGATCACCACCAGCGAATACTCCCGCTCTCTCCGTGGCCATAGTTTCGGGAGCAACCTCAAGTGTGTCGCCCCTGCCTTGCTTTAAGCCGAATTGCTCGGGCACGTCTGGCCTTTCCCCGATAGCAAGAATCACGGTAGCAGCATCTATATTGAACTCGCTCCCCGGGACTGGCTCCGGTCGCCGTCTGCCACTGGCATCGACCTCTCCCAGCTTTATGCGAGTGCACTCCATCGATAGATGCTCATCACGCTTTTCAATCCTGGTGGGGGTGGATAGAAATTGGATGCTTACGCCCTCGCGCAATGCCTCTTCTACCTCATCCTCCGAGGCTGGCATCTCCACGCGGCTGCGACGGTAGACCACGGTTACATCCTCGGCGCCCAGGCGCAGAGCGGTGCGTGAAGCATCTATGGCGGCATTACCACCGCCAACGATAAGAACCTTGCCGTCAAGATGGTCTGTCCTGCCCAGCTTAACCTCCCTGAGAAAGGGGATGCACTGCATCACCCCGGGGCTGTTTTCTCCTTCAATGCCCAGTCTCATTCCCTTATGAGCGCCCATAGCCAGGAAAATCGCATCATAGCCTTGATCGAAAAGAGCATCTATGGACTCAATTTTCGTGTTGGTCTTTATCTCGACTCCAACATTCTCCACCTCGGCGATTTCTCTCTGCAGGATTTCTTGAGGCAGACGGTAATCGGGGATGCCCACGCGCATCATGCCACCGGCAACGGGCAACTGTTCAAAGACAGTAACTGCGTTTCCCTGCTTTGCCAGGTAGTACGCTGCCGTCAAACCCGCTGGTCCTGAGCCAGCTATAGCAATGCGCTTACCCGTTGCCGCAGCGACCCTGGATTTCGTCTTCCAGAGTCCATCATCCCGTTCGGCAACGAAACGCTTCAATGCCCTGATGGCAAGCGGCCCTCCCAGTTCTTTTCGCAAGCACTCCGTTTCACAGGGGTGGAAACATACGTGTCCACAAACGGAAGGGAAAGGTATCTTCTCTCGCACTACAGCCAGAGCCTCAGCGAACTTGCCTTCGCCAATCAACCGGATGTAGCGCGGTACGTCTATGCCGGCAGGACAGGCTTCCTTGCAGGGAGCTATGGCATCTTCATCTATAAATACGGCTGCGCCTTCCGCCCCGATATACTCATCGGTATCGATTTTAACCAGCATCCCGCTATAACTCAGCGGGGCTTCCGTCACTGCAGTAACCACGTCCACATTATCAACGCTTGACTGAACGATGCAGGGGGCCGGCTTGAAGTCAGGATAGGTTGTTCCAGCGCCGATCGCTGTGACCAGTGGTTTTCTGATACATCTCTCATGCTCCTGCCCAACGATTTCAGCAACGTCTTCAAAGGTACAGAGGGGCACATTTCGCACTAAATCCCCTTCCACGTTGGAGAAGCGCTGGCAGGCTCCAGTTCTACCTGGCCTGATCTGGCAGTGCACGGGGCAAGAAATGCATTGCAAAGACTCCTCAAAAGGCACCTCCTCAAAAACCAGCGCTTCCACAGGACATACCTTCTTGCACGTCCCGCAATTAACGCAGTCTTCAGAGACGCTGGCCTTCCTCTCCTGAAGGCTTATTACCTGCAAGGGGCACGCCTTAACGCACCTCTCACAAGCAATGCACTTCTCAATGGATACGATCACTATTTATGCCTCGACAGACGCCTTGCGATTCGGAGGAGGGGTATTGCGACTTCTGGAAACCACAACAGCGCCGTCAATGATGACCATGCTCACTCCGGGTATGTCACCAGCCTCGATAGCCTGGAGGGCATCTTTTCCTACGGACCCCATGGGAGCATCCATCAACACGAAGTCCGCCTCGAGTCCCTCTTTGATAAGTCCTCTATTGAGCTTGTAAACTCGGGCCGTATTTCCCGTGGCCATCGCTATGGCCTCTTCTCCCTTCACTTCACCCACGGAAGAGAGGAAGGTCAGGTTCTTCAAAATGCCCAGGGTAATGACTCCTGTCCCCGAAGGGTCATCCGTGCCAAGTATAATGCGGTCGAAGGCATTGATCTCTCTGGCCAGCTTTATTACCTGGAGAGACACCTTGTGATTGCCACACTCAACGAGCTCACAGGTGAGAGAAGTTCCTTTCACGAGCTTCTCTACCTCCTCGGGGAAAATAGCGGTAGTCCCTCCATTGAGATGGCCAACTACATCGGGGTCGGTCTTTATCACCATATCAGCCGTGATAGTGCTGCTGCCGGGAATTGACGTTCCCCCAGTGTGCATCAAGACCGTCATGCCATATTTCTTGGCCAATTTCACCATGGGTGCCGCGTCCTCGGGCATTTTAACTGAGCCCAGCCCGATCTCACCGACGTGTTTAACGCCTGCTTCAGCCAGTTCTTTGAAATCCTTTTCCTCGAGGCCCTTCTCCAGAATCAAGCCGCCACCCATTACCTTGGCTCCGCCTGGATGAAAGTTTGCAAAGGCCTTGGCGGTCAAAGTGGCCAGCGCCTTGGTCCCTGCAACGTCGGTGGGTCGGCCGGGTATGTGGACTTCACCTGCCGAGATAACGCTCGTCACGCCTCCGTGCACACTGCTCTCAATAAAACCTATTTGATTCTGTCGCGGCGTCCAATCACCAACGGCAACGTGACAATGCGAGTTGATGAGCCCCGGTGTCAGGGTTATCCCATTGGCGTTGATGACCCTATCGGCACGGCTGCCAATCTCGCTCCCCTTACCGACCTTCTTTATCTTCCCGTCCTCTACCAGAACAGCATCTCCTTCAATAATGGGCTTCTTTATATCCCCCGACACGATCTTTCCGATGTTCTTTATTAATAGACTTGCCATGATACCCTCCTTTTGAAAATTAAATTTAGACTTCAAGAGCTCTCTCAAAGAACTATATCACTATAGCGCGCCCTCTTTTTATCAGAGTAAAAACCTTTTCACTTATAGCAGGAAGCTCAGTTATCCTTACCCCGCAAGCATCATAGATTGCGTTTAGAATAGCAGGAGTTACTGGTACCGATGCCGGTTCTCCCAGACCTTTGGCTCCGAAGGGGCCAGAGGGTTCCTCCTCTTCCACTATAAAGGTAGATACCTCTGATGGCATATCTTTAGAGGTGGGAATCAGATATTGAGCAAATGAAGATGTTTGGAGAGTGCCTTTGTTACCCAGTACCATTTCCTCCATAAAAGTATGCCCGATCCCCAGGCTTATGCCGCCTTCCAACTGACCTTCGGCATTTGTGGGATTTATTGCCTTTCCTATATCGTTCACCGCTGCGAATTTCTGAACGGTCACTTCCCCCGTTTCAGTATCAACTTCGACTTCAGCTACATGAGTGGCAAACGAATAGGTAGCATAAGCTTTTCCTTCTCCCGTTTCAGGATCCAGGGGAGTAGCATCAGGATTAAAGCTTCCATGCCCCATGGTCAGTATCCCCAGGCTGCGACACCTCTTTATAGCGTCCACAATGGGAATCTTTTTATCCGAACCCTTAAGACAAATCACGCCAGCTTCGAGATATAAATTCTCCTCCACTGCGCCCCAATCCTGCGCTATCTGTTGAAACAGGGGTTCCCTGGCTTCAATAGCTGCTAGCCTCACGGCGTTACCCGTAATATAGGTCTGCCCGCTGGCTGATGTTCCTCGAGCGTAGGGAGTAAGGGTATCCCCGGAGTAAACTCTTACTCTGTCGATATCATCCAGTCCCAGTTCTTCTGCCGCTATCTGGGCCAGTACAGTATCTGAACCCTGCCCAATTTCAGCACAAGAAGTCAAGACCAGGGCACTCCCATCATCGAGCAGTTCTACAAAAGCCCCACTCGGATTCGGATGCCCTGTATTTCCTGTTCCATACCACATCACTCCTACTCCTACCCCCTTCTTCTTCACAGCGTCTTTACTCTTATTATCAACTTCCTTCCTCCACTGACCAGCTATATCTTGCGCTTTCTCCAGTGTTTTCTTCAATCCTACACTGTGCTCCAGAAGCTGCCTGGTGCTGGTGACAGACCCCACAGCATAGGCGTTTTTAAGTCTCAACTCAACAGGGTCCATCCCCAACTTCTCTGCCAGCTTATCCATCTGTGTTTCATGTGCAATAGCAACCTGAGGCACACCAAATCCACGGAAAGCCCCGGCAATAAAGCAATTTGTATAAACAGTATAGGCATCTACTTTTACATTGGGAACGTTATAAGGGCCGGTAGCGTGGACAGCCGCCCTGGTCAACACCGCCGGGCCATAAGACAAATATGCACCGGTATTTCCTATTAGCTCTGCCTCAACTGCAAGGAGTTTGCCTTCTTTCGTCGCTCCGGTTTTATACTTTATTAGAAAGGGATGCCTTTTCGTTGATGCCATGATGGACTCTTCCCTGCTGTAAACCAGTTTCACGGGGCGACCTGTCCTGAAAGCGAGAAGGGCTATATAGCAATGGATTGATATGTCCAGCTTGCCCCCAAACGCCCCACCGGTTTTAGTTTGAACAGCCCTTACCTTATTAAAGGGCAAAGCGAGCATTCTGGCTACTTCTTCCCTGACATCGCTTGGGAATTGCGTGCCTGCCCATACAGTTATGTTCCCCTTTGCATCCACCTCGGCTACTCCAGCCTCGGGCTCAATATAAGCATGCTCGTAAAAGGGCGTTTTGTAAGTTCCTTCTATAATAACGTCGGATTTCCTGAAGCCTTCCTCTACATCGCCCTTACATATCTTTCTGTGAGCCACTACATTACTGCCTTCATGTATTCTGGGGCTATCTTCAGCCATAGCCACAACGGGATCGAAAACAGCTGGCAACTCTTCATATTCTACCTTAATCAATTCCACTGCCTCCGCTGCTATCTCCTCGGATTCAGCAGCAACTACAGCCACGGCATCTCCCACAAACCTCACCTTATCACTACAGAGAATCGGTTGATCCTTAAAAGGGCCTCCCAGCACGCCAATCTTGTTTTCGCCGGGGATGTCTTTTGCCGTTAAAACAGCGCTGACCCCATCGAGTTTTTCCGCCTCAGTGGCAGCGATATTCTTTATCCTGGCATGAGGAAGGGGAGACCTCAAAACTCTGGCATGGAGCATCCCTTCAAGGTTCAGATCACTGGCATAAATGGCCTCGCCTCTGACCTTTTCCAGGGCATCTACCCTCTTTACTCTCTTCCCCACCATCTTTGTTGCGCCGGGTTCAGATGCCGGCAAGATGCTTTCACTCCTGGCGACTCTGCCGCTTATCCTGTCGGCGGCCAGCATGACAGCTTCCACAATTTTCTTATATCCTGTGCAGCGACAGAGGTTTCCCGAAAGCGCTTCTTTGACTTCTTCCACATCGGGAGCAGGATTCTGGTCAAGGAGGGCCTTTGCTGAAAGCAGCATGCCCGGAGTGCAAAAACCGCACTGTACAGCCCCACAATCTATGAACGCCTCCTGCAAAGGATGCAACTTATCGCCTTGGGCAAGGCCTTCTACGGTAATCACCTCTTTGCCTTCTACAGACCCTGCAGGAGTCAAGCATGCGTGGGTTGTCTTTCCGTTCACTATCACCGAGCAGGCTCCACAATCCCCCATGTTGCAACCCTTTTTCGTCCCCGTGAGTCTTAATTTCTCACGAAGAACATCCAGGAGACTCGCCCTGGGGTTAACTTCGATCTCGATGTCTGTACCGTTCAGGCAGAACTTCACTTTTCTATTCATGATTGTTCCCCCTTTGAGCCCTTTCAGTTGCTGCTCTAATTGCACTGCTAATCAGAACTTTCGTCATCTCGCGTCTGTACCCCGCGCCTCCACGAATATCATCTATGGGTTTCACCTCATCGCGCGCTGCCAGGGAAGCCTTTTCTATCATGTTCTCTCCGAGTTCCTGCCCTGTCAAAATATCCTCGGCGCTCTTCACCCTTACAGGCGTTGGAGCTACAGAACCAACTGCTATCCGGGCATCACGGCAGACGGCTCGCGATTCGTCGAGAGAGAGAAACGCAGCGGCGTTAACGATTGAGATAGCCATGCCTTTTCTCTTGGCCAATTTGCAGAAGGCACTTCCTTCTCCTGGATATAGTGCCCTGAAGCGCAACTCGGTAATTAGCTCCTTGCTGTTCAGGGTAGTTTTCCCTGGTCCGAGGAAGATACTCTCTATCTTCTCGATTCTCTCTCCCTTTTTGCTCGTTATCTTCGCTTCAGCACCTAGAGCGATCAGGGCTACAGCCGTATCAGCCGCGGGGGAAGCATTCATAATATTGCCTGCCAGGGTGCCCCGATTTCTAATTTGTGGCGACCCCACCATGCCACACGCCTCAGCGAGAACAAAGGCGCCCTTCTTAACCACGGGAGACTCGTTGACATCGCTGTGGGTTGCCAGGGCGCCGATCTTTATCACTTCTCCGTCTTGCTTGATATATGATAGTTTGCCAATGGCCGTTATATCCACCAGATACTCGGATTCCCTGCCCGTACGCCTCATCAGGGGAAGTAAATCAGTACTCCCTGCCATCACTCGAGCTTTCTCGCCATACTTGTCAAGAGCGTTAAGTGCTTCTTCTATACTTTTAGCTAGAATATATTTCCCCATTTTTATATCGTTGTTCAATATACCCCTCCTCGATTGCCTCTTCGAAAACGAAGAGGCAATCGACTTACAGGCTTATTGAGTGTTATTTAAAGGTTATCTTGTCAGATTCCGTCACAGTTACCGCATAGAGACTTGAGAATTGGGACAACGCTAATCTCTCTCCCGCGGGAGTCAACGAAGCTATGCAATTCCTGGGTACGATGGTCTTGTAACCTCTTTGAGCACAACCAACAACTGCACAGTAAACGCAGATGTTGGAAACGGTTCCAGTGACTATGACAGTATCAACTCCCAAGCTCTTCAGTTCACTCTCCATCTCATTTGGCTTGTAGCTGGCATAAAAACAATCGTACGAGACTGTTTTCCCACCCTTGAGGAGAACATAGTCGCCGGTTTGCGGAGTAAGTTCCGGGACCTCCTCCTGCCCCGAAGTTCCGACGAGACAATGGGGAGGCCATATCGCAAATTCAGGATCATTTGGCTGATGATAATCCTGCGTGTAGATGATGGGCATATTGGCCACTCGACACTTGTCCGATAGAACCTTAATGTGAGAAACAACCTCAGCACAGTAATCTGCCCCAGCTTCATCAGAAGGACCAAGTTTACCACCTAACTTTAGGAAATCGTTCTGGCAATCCACTATGATTAATGCTGTTTTCCCAGGGTTAATCGTCACCGATTGCGATTCCACATATGGGGGCACCAGGACCTCCGCCTCTGGCGCTGGCTTAGCACAACCGGGCACCAATAGCCCAACCACCAATACTGCCAGTAAAGACAGAGAACCAAGAAATCTCTTCCTTTCCATCAATTCACCTCCTTTAGTTTTTGTCACTTAACACACTATGCCACAGAAAGCCTCCCCGTTAGCAGGGAGGCTTTCTGTCATCCAGTTTACTGCCAGATTACCTCTGGAACGAGAGCTTTAGATGAATTTCCCCTCTGCTAACTTTTCTTTGAGGTAACCCATAAACTCTTCGGCCTTCTCCTTGGGCGCTTTGGTAACGGCACTCACACCGAAGAAGAGGACCACGCACACTACGGCACCCCAGACGCCTGGCCACCAGCCCAGGGGCTTGGTGCCTGTTACCTGAAAGATCAGGACGACGATGGCGCCAACGATGGTGCTGGCCAGGACTCCTTGCTTGGTGCCACCCTTCCAGAAGAAGGCACCAAAGATGGCAGGAACTATCATGAGAAGGCCGGCGGAAGCGGCTGAGGAAAGCGGGGCAATCATGAAAGCCAATCCTGTCTTGCCGGATGCCCACCAGGCAAAGAGAAGAGCAATGACTGCCATGACGGGGATGACTATATTTTGTCCGATGCTGAGCTGCCGTGCCTCTGACACCTTGGAGTTAATCAGGCCCTTGTGAATGTCTCGAGCCCACATTGAGGACAAGCTCAGCAGGATGGAATCGATGGTGGAAATGGCTGCTGCCATGATGCCGACCATCATAATTATGGTTATGGCCGTAGGGATAAAAGACTGGGACAGGAGTGTAGGCATTGCCATATCCGCCTTTTCCAGACCGGGGAAGAGTAATGCACCGCTGAAACCAAAAAGGGTGCATATCACGGTGTAGATGAGCCCAAAGATGAAGAAACCACCGAGCATCTGCTTCATGGCGGTGACTGATTTGGGAACGAACAGACGCTGGCTCACCTGGGGGTTAGAAATGCAGAAGAATAGCCAGGGGAGGGCGAGCCCGATGAACATGTTTATGCCCCACGCTCCCTTGGCGTTGGGCACTGTCAGTTGCCCCGGTATAGTGGAGCTCAGCTTGCTGAAGAAACTGCCGAATCCACCCAGAAAATGGACTACTATGCCCAGCAGGACAATGCTGGTCACGATCATGATTAAGGCCTGGAAAGCATCAGTCCAGGCAACAGAACGCATACCGGCAATTCTTGACCAGGCAATGGCACAGACGAAAGAAACTAGAATGCCAGCAAACACCGGAATTGCCCCCTGGCTGATTCCATTCATCAAATAGCCCACTCCCATCATCTGCACTGCTCCATAAGGGACAAGGAAGACCAGTGCCAGGATGGCTGCTGTGCCCCCTACCCACTTGCTCTGGTAGCGGTCTGCAAGAAGTTCTGCAGGGGAAATATAGCCATACTTGTGTCCTGCCAGCCAGAAGCGGGGCAGGAAGAAAACCAGCATGAAGATTCCAGCGAGGTAGGTCAATTCAAATCCCATGGAACCAATTCCTGTGCCATAGACCAGTCCTACCAGGCCAATCATCATGAAGGCGCTGTAAGTGGTAGCGCTATAGGTTAAACTGGAAACGAAACCTCCCAGGCCTCGACCTGCCAGGAAGAAGTCGCTTACGCCCCCTCCCATCTTCTTCCTCGCCAGGAGAGCAATAATAATTCCTATGACGATGTAAATGCCGATGCCGAACCACGACCAAAAACTAAGACTCATTTCTGCACCTCCTGCCACTTTGAGAAGACGACAAAGGCGCTGATGATAGCCACTATGGCCCAGATGATCCAGAACAGGAAAGCACCGCTCATCGCCTCAACGTGCGTCAGAGCAGCCCACGGGATTACTACATCAAGCACCAGCATGAAGACAAACCAGGCCCACGCCCATCTAAGCTTGCTCATTTCACACCTCCTCGCCTTAGAGAAACTCTTCCATTTATTTCTACTTCCATTTTCCCCTCCTTATTCTGCTTTACCGCTCTCAAAAGCTCCTAGCCGATGTCTTCTTGCCGTCGTCACCTCCTTTCCTGATATATTTGCGTCGCAGGGAAAACAAATTGCTTTTCCTGCCTTGTGAAGGCCATGTACATGAGTTAGCCTCGTGATTGGCGCCAGGTCACTGTCTCCTGAAACGAAAAGGCCTGGAGACACAGTAACCCTGCGAACCATCCATGCCTTCATATCAGCCCTGACTCCACGACACTTCCTCCAGACCGGCAAAACACCCGTCGCAAACATAATATGCCTCACTGTCGCCTCTGTCAATAGAGCTTCCTCACTTATTTCATTTTTCCAGGCATTTGTCCTCAGAAAGAGCTTATCTCAAGCCATCCCCTGCCTTAACCTGATCTTTGGTAAGGCCTCCAATCCTGGGATGCAAGCGACCGCCGTTGGTCACAGCCACCGCTATTACCAGTTCATCATCCCTGGGGGCATCAGGTATAGAGATGGGAATCGCGTCGTAATGGGTTCGCACAAATGCAGCGTTCTTATACCCCAGGGGTACATCCAGAACTGTACCCATAGTCCCGTACTTCTGGCTTGACGGAATGAGGGCGGGGCCTCCTCCTGCTTCCTCTCTCAATGGCTTGCCCAGCTTGGGATGTAATATTGCAGCTATATGTTCATACTCTCCCTTCGCGCCTACAATGCCACCTTTGCCATAGTTATCTACTTCTTTGGCTATATCTGCTACTCCCAGAGACGCCACTGCCTCATGCCCCAGCAGTTTGCCCAGTATCTCTCCCCAATCAATCAGTAACGACAGGTCTTCAACGTACTTGCCAGCGTATGGGTTCTTGATAACCGCTGCTGCTACAGCTCTCTTGACCGGCCTGTCCAGTTTCTTGCCTCCGTCTTCCAGTATCTCCTCGGTATAAACCACCACCTTCCTGATCTCCATTCCCTTCAGATCGGCTCCTGCAAACTCTGCCATTTTTGCATTACCTCCTTCGAAAGACTCCGTTATTTTACTCCCGGCCTTCCCTTGTTTTTACTCCTTACGCGTGCATATTCTCCACCTTCCCTCTTAAATCCAGCGTTCTATAACCATTTTCTGATCCATGAACAACCTGTAGGAGTCCGCCCGGGACTTCGACATGCCAAGGAAAGCTTCTCTACGAGAGCCTAGAGGGAAAAAGGCGTAAGGTTGTGCCACCCCTGCGTTAATGGAGACGTTCCCCGTATCGACCTCTCTAATGAACTTACGAGCGATTCTCTTATCGCTCGTAACCAGAGCCGCCGAGTGTCCTCCTCCTGTAGCATTGATCCATTTTATTACCTCATCGAGGTCATTGGACCTGAGCAGGTTAGCTACAGGGCCGAATGCTTCCTCATTGGAAATTTTCATGTCCGGTGTAACGTTTTCCAGTATCGTCGGTGCCAGGAAATAACCGTTGGGGTAGCCTTCTACCCGAGGGTTTCTCCCGTCCAGCACCATCTTGGCTCCCTCCTGGAGCCCCATTTCTATCCACCTGAGATTTTTGTCTTTGCCACCCTGGGTGGTCAAAGGTCCGAGGTCTACCGATTCATCAAGGCCATAGCCAAGCTTCATCGCTGCTGCAGCCTCAACGAACTCCTCCTTTACTTTCCGATACCTCTTGTCGTCGCCCATGATGACGACCTGATCAGTTCCCAGACAGCGCTGCCCTGTCATGCCAAAGCAGGCCCTCAAGAGGTAATTGACCCCCTTATCTGTATCCATCACGTCGGGCATGATGACCACGTGGTTCTTGCCACTGCCATTAAGAGATGAGACCTTGTGCAATTTGCCACATAGCTCAAACAGCTCCGCACCAACAGCACTTGAGCCTATGAACCCTACGCCTTTTACCAGGGGATGGGATAAGATTTTGTTGTTTATCGTTCTTCCTCCATGAAGAAGATTAAACACGCCGGGGGGGAATCCCTCGACCTCCTCCATCACTTTGAAGGTCGCATCCGTTGATACAGGGCATTGTCTGCTCGGGCTTACTATTACCGCGCACCCACAGGCAAGGGCATAAGGGACAAAAGATGATATCGCATGCATGGGAATATTAAATGGTGGGATGATGAGGAAAACTCCCATCGGCTCCCATATTCTGTATTGGTCAATCCCGGTAGCGAGCTGATCTACATGCGTTCCGAGGAGAGTGCTGTACATGGAGGCGCATGCCGATTCTTCGTTCTCAATGACTCTCCTCATCGAGCCACGGGATTCGTCAATTGTGCGACCATGGTCCTGGGTAAGAACCAGGCTCAGTTTTTCAAAGTGCTCGTCAAACTTGGCTCTGTAGTTCCACATTATGCGAGCTCTATCCCGCAGAGGAGTATTCTTCCATTGCTCGAATCCCCTCTGGGCCGCCTCCACCGCAAGGTTAATTTCCTCATCGGTGGCAAACGGGACCTCGGCGATAACTTCATCAGTGGCCGGATTGGTAACCGGTGCATACTTGTCAGACCTGGGCTCAACCCACTTGCCATCGATAAAGAACTTCAACCTGCCATAGTTCTTACTGACTTCTGGTAATAGTGCCATTTTACCCTCCTTTATATTTATCTCTATGCTTGTCTTCACGCTTTCAGTCTTATCTTTCTCTTTCACCACGAAGGCGGACTTACCACCCACACCACAATAGTCTCCTTCTGCGTGGGATTAATCCAGCTATGAGGAAGCATGGAAGAATAATAAAAGCTCTCACCTTCCTTCACCCGATAAATAGTATCGTTCAAAGTTATCTCCAGGTCTCCCTTCAGCACTATGCCAAATTCCTCGCCTTCGTGGCTGTATTTTCCCGGAGCTCCCCCGCCTGGTTGAATAACGGTGTAGAAGGGAGACATTCGCTTGCCGGTGGTGCTTCTGACCAGGAGATTGACTTCCGCCTTCCATCTACTCATGGAGATCTGTGTCCTGTCTTTCTCCTTCATCACCACTGGCTCTGCAGGGACTCCGGGCGCCACGAAAAAATCAACTATATGCGTTTCCAGAGCAGCAGCAATTCGCTTCAAGGTTGCTATCGAAGGGGAGACCTTTCCCCTCTCTATCCCGGAGATGAAGGATGGTGAGCACTTAACTATCTTGCCCACCTCTGCCAGCGTCAGGCCCTTTTCCTTCCTGGCTTGCTTTATCTTTTCCCCTAACTTATCCATCTTCAGTTTTAGTGAACTTTTTCTCTATTTGTCGAAATTATAGCACCATAAAATGCTCTGTCAAGTCCGGGTTATCTTGAGAATTGAGTTGGATCCCATCGTTTAGAAGTTTGAGCAGGTTCCCGCGTTGTTAAAAAAGAACCTCTCTCCGAATGTCTGAGCCAGCAGAGCAGATGCAGCCATTCCCGTGCAGTGAGATACGCCCAGCCTTTGGATATTCAGGCGCTGTAGCTCGGCTATGGTAAAGTCCATTCTCAGGGGTGAAGCAGCCATGAGGTGAGTACCCCCGATAATGGCATAGACATCTTCCACGCCGGTCAGTTCCTGAGCGTGCCTAATGGTATTGATGGCACCTCTGTGGGCACAACCCAGAATAATTATCAGTCCCTTCTCAGATCTGATGAAGAGAGCTTGGTCATCGCGCAAGGGGTCGAGCTTGAATTTGTCTTTCTCCTTAACGTAAAGCCCAGAATCAATCTCTTCATATTTCGTGGTCATGGGTATTTCACCGCTGGTGACGACATTTTTGCTGAGCCAGAGTGGGGCGCCGGTTAATTTGAAGGAGGCCCCCAGACCCTCTGCTATTTCTCGGGAGAAGGGTACCCCGCAATATCTTCTTAGCCTCCCGGAGAGTGTGCTATATTTACTCTGCCAAATATCTGGGTGGGCAACTACTTCTATGGGCTTTCTTATCAGTTTGAGTATGGGCAGTAGCCCTCCCGTGTGATCCAGGTGCCCATGACTGAAAACGATTTTACTTATCTGTGTTAAGTCTATACCCATCTCAATAGCATTGTAGGCTGCCGAGAAACTTCGCCCTGTATCGAACAAGATTCGTTGACCACTTGTTTCTATCAAGATACTGAGACCCCATTCTCCCAAAAGCCCCATCCTGCTAGCGGTATTTTCGCTCATAGTAGTGATTCGAATTGACATTTTCCTCCACTCCCTTCAACTTTAAATTGATGGTAACGTATATCCTTGAGAGTTAGGTCCTAACCCAAATTTACCACTGACTGTCGAAAAACGTAGCTAAAAGGGGTGTCTGCATCGGTTTATGGGCACTACATTTTTTCAAATCAAAGCTATTTCTAATCCCTGGGTTTTTATGGGGACTACATCGACC
>JAGGYM010000055.1 GCA_021162545.1 Dehalococcoidia bacterium
ACTGGTGCATTTCTTGCCGGATTGATTCCAACATTAGTTCTTGCAATCATCTTTGTTGCTACTGCCTTCGTAACAGTATTCGGAGTATATCTTGATAGAATCGCCCCGAAACTTGCCCAGAAGATAAACCCACGTTCATGGAACATTATCTTTGGTGCATTGTGTTTAAATCTAGTAACTGGGCTGCGCGGTGGAAGTGGCGGCTCTCTCTTCCCACCTTTCTTAAGAGCTATGAGGCTCGATATTCATAGGGCAATTGCCACATCATTATTCGTAACCATCTTTACAGCTATTGCTGCTGTGATTATCTATTGGCATCGTGGCGATATAGTCTGGCTACCAGCATTATTCGTGCTTGTAGGGTCAGTGATTGGCGCGAGGATAGGAAGCAGGGTATCGCTAAGAACTAAGCCCAAGTGGTTAGAAATCGGGCTTACAATATTGATTACGGCCCTTGCTTTTGCAACAATCTACAAGGCACTTTAACACATCGTATCAATAACAATTGTCCGTTTTGGTACCTGGACCTGTCCTCATCTTCCCGGTGCCGCGGCTAGCTGTACTTGTTGATGATGGCCCTGAAGGAATCTACCACGTAGCTCAGTTGCTCTCTGCTGGCGGCGAAAGAGGAGGTTTTGATATTTCTGGTCATTCCCGGTTGTGGCCCCCAGATGCCCCTTTCCTTCAGCTCCTTGTAGAGGAAATACCCTCTCTCGCGGACATGCTGAGAAAATTCGTAGAACATGGGGGTTTCAAAGGCCAGCAGGTCGTGCTTATGGGGCTTCTCGCCCAGTTGAATAAACCCCAGTTTTTCCAGTTCGCCGGAGAACCACTGCGCCTTAGTGACCTGTTCATCCCACTGATTAACTCTCTCCACCACGTGGGGGAAAGAAGCCATGAGCGTTATCAAAGGAACGCCCCTCAGCGTGCATCCCAGAAGCTCCAGCTCTTTGTTCTTATGCGACTCCGATTTCCGCAGCACGATTTCCTGCCACTTTTTCTTCATGCCCAGCACGCCGGCGGGACCGGTGGAGGCCATGCTCTTGTGGGCACTGCCGACGATGAAATCGGCGCCTATCTCGGCCATGTTCACGGGCATTCGCCCCACGGAATATGCTCCGTTGACGATGTAGGGGATATCGTATTTCCGGGCTATCTCTCCCAGCCTGTGGGTATCAGGGAGGTTGCCATAGCTGCCATCGGGATAGGTCAACAGGAGCATCCTGGGTTTGTGCTCTTCTATCAGCGGGATGTAGTTATTGACGTCTATCTTGAATTCCGGATGGTCGGAGTTCGGCACTTTGATTAAATTCAGGCCCAACCTCTCGGCCGCGACGCTGGTGGTGTAATGCCTGTTGCGGTCGACGATAATGGAATCCCCGGGGCGAGCCATGGAGTGCATTATTGCGAAGATGCCCTCTCTGGCGCCGTGGGTTATGGTGGCCACGTCGCATCCCAGGAACTGGGGCAGGAGTTCGTGGACGAACTCCTGGATGGGGGGATTCGGTATGTTAGCCAGGCTGCCTGTGCAGAAGTCGCATACGGAGTAGCCGTCGCCGAACTCTATCAGGGCTTCTCTGGCAGCGGGGGTGAGTATGCTGCCCGTTTGCAGTGGCATGATGTTAATCATGTCTTTGTGCTGGCGGGTCATGTGGAGAAGCTTTTCCAGTGACTTCTTTTTGGGCTGTTCCATTTTTACTTCCCCGGTTGTGCCTTGATGGTAATGAACACGGCACCACCGACTCCTATCTTTTTTTGCTGTCCCTCGATGTGCTGGCGGACGCCCTCCGGTATTTGCAGGTTGAGGTCGGATAGATGTCTTATCATCTTCGCCTGGAAGGTTAGCTCCTCCTGGCTGTTCTCAATCGCCGCCGCCGCGCCTGCTGCTATGGCCTTCATGTAATTCATTCCGGTGTATGTTCCCGAAGGCGTGACGTCGCTGTAGATGGCACCATCGGCCACGCATATTTCGTTAAAGCCCGCCGGGCCAATCAGCTTCTTACCGGCCTCCTCCTCTACCACTTTCACCTCGATGGCCCTGTCCTTCCAGGCCACGAATTCACAGGGTGCAATTTCGTCTTTGTGCTTTCGCGCGGTTCTCTCAATTGCCTGGGCTATCTTCTTGCCCTTCTCGGTCTGAGGGCTCTCCATGCAGGTGAGCGATTCCGCTATTTCTTCATCGGAGTAGTCCACCACGGAAAACTGCGGGTAAGCCAGCTTTCTGACGTCGTCAGCTTCGCTGAGGAGCATTGCCATCCGTTCGATGCCCAGCCCGGCGTTGAACACGGGGTATTTAATGTTGAAGTTCGCCAGGGCAATGGGAGAATACATGCCGATATCGGCGATTTCCAGCCATTCGCCTTTGAACTTGATGAAAAGCTCCTGTTCCAGTCCGGGGGCATAGTACTTGGAGGTGGCGATCTTCGTTTCGAATCTCACCTCGGAGAAACCGTACTGATGGAAGATTTCCTCCGTTATTTTCCTGCCCGCCTCCAGTGACATTTCGGGGTCCATGATCACCATGGAGGCTGAGTGGTGTACCCTCAGGTGATGAGCGTCCTCTCTCTGTTCGTTGCGGTATCGCGGGCCCACGGAAAACAGGGCGAGGGGAAGCTGGCTCTTGTCCTGCAACGCCGCCAGCGTGTGAAACCACGTGGCCGTCATGTGGCTTCTCAGGGTTTTATTTGAGGGGATGGGATGTATTTCCTTGAGTTCGGGGAAGACCCTGTCCAGAAGTTCCGTGGCCTGGTAATCGCTGATTTTGAGCCTGGCGATGAAAACCTCCAGGAGGTCGTCTGCCTCGATTTCGCCTCGTTTATAGCTCCGCAAAATGGATTGCAGCGTCTCCGCTTCAACTGCCTCTGCTATCTTTCTTACCTGGGACATTTTCTTGTCGCTCAGGCCTATATCGGGTCGGGGCAGCTCTGCCAGGAAGAAGACCCTGTCGAGGATGACCAGGCCCTCCGGGCCATATTGTTTCATGACATCGCTGTCGGGCAGGATGGTGTAGTTCTCTACCTCGTCAAAGCCGAGGTTCAGCAGGATTTCACGGGATTTCTGGACCATCTCCCTGACGGGGTGAGCTTTGCCTCTCTCGGGCAGGACGATTTCCGTTCCCTGAGGGATAAGTTTTGCGGTGGCTGCCCAGGCATCGCTGAAGCTCTTCTTTGCCTGATCTTTTATTTCGTCCACGTTGAAGGTTGCCATATTTAAGTTTTACACCTCTTAATCAGGGTATTTTAGCAAGTGTTGTTTTAACATATCCAGCGATGTTGTGGCGGCATCTCTCTTGTTTTCTTCTCTGTTCCCGGAGAAGATATGCTTTTCGCTCCTGCACCCGGCTTCGCTTGCTATCCCGAAGTAGAATAGCCCCAGAGGTTTGCCGGGGGTGTCGCCGGAGGGGCCGGCGATTCCGGTATCGGAGATACATATATCGACGCCCAGCAGCTCTTTCCCGCCGCTGGCCATCTCCAGGGCCGTTTCCGGGCTTACAGCCCCGCAGGTATTTAAGGTTTCTCTCTTCACCCCCACGATATTTATTTTCGCTTCATTGCTGTAGGCTATTATTGAGCCCTTGAAGTAGTCGGAACTTCCCGGCACGCCGGTTATCCTGTCGGCAACTCTGCCGCCGGTGGCTGACTCCACCGTTCCTATGGTTAACAGTTTTCCTTTTTTTGCCTGGTAATCCACTATCAGCCGGGCAATTTCCTTTTCCATTTCTACCATGGGCGCAGGGATATTTTAGCAGATTTTCCTGTTATAATTTGACGATGCCTGATGCCTCTGAGGCCATTACCTTTCTGGGAACTGCGGGGGCCAGGTTCATGGTTTCCCGCCAGCTTCTGGCTTCCGGTGGGGTCTGGATGGACCTGGGGGGAACACAGATACTGGTGGACCCGGGACCGGGATGTCTGGTGCATGCCATCAGGCAAAAGCTCAATCCCTCCCGGCTGGATGCCATTATTTTGTCTCACAAGCACCTGGACCACAGCGGAGACATAAGCGTCATGATTGAAGCTATGACTGCCGGTGGCACGAAGAAGCGAGGCCTGGTTTTCGCCCCCGGCGATGCCTTGAGTCAGGACCCCGTCATTCTGCACTACTTGCGCTCTTATCCCGAGAGGATAGAGACCCTGGTCGAAGGGGGAACTTACGAAGTCAACGACATATCCTTCGCAACGCCTGTCAGGCACCAGCATTCTGTGGAAACTTATGGTTTTGTTTTTCAAACTCCGCGCCATACCTTCTCATGGGTTACGGATACCAAATATTTCGAGGGGCTGTCCTCTCATTATAAAGGGGAGTTGCTGATTCTCAACGTGGCCATGCTGGATTCTAAGGTCCCCCCCAGATATTTGCCACTTCCACTTGATCATCTGACCCTTGCCTGTGCCAGGAAAATAATAGAGGCAATAAGGCCGAGAGTGGCCATACTTACCCATTTCGGCATGAAAATGTGGCGTGCCGGGCCGCGGGAACAGGCGGAAAGGCTGACAGAAGAAACGGGAATTCACGTTATTGCCGCCAGCGACGGCATGAGATTTGATTTTTCCAGGCTGGAAAATGAAAAATAGGAGAACTTCCTGGCAACGGCGTATTTTCCCAAGGGGCTGCCCCCTAAGTATCGTCTGCGCTGGAGCGTTTCACTACCGTGTTCGGGATGGGAACGGGTGGTTCCACCCCGCTCTAGTCACCAGGAAATCCTCCAAAGGGTAGTATAATTCATGAGCGGCACATTTTTCAAATCGCCAGGGGGTGGGCCGGTGGAATCGGGTGAATTAGTGCCCGGATGCCATGTGGGATGCAGTGGCTGGCACTATGCCCACTGGCGTGGGCCCTATTACCCGGAAAAACTTCCCAGCAAGAAGTGGCTGCAGTTCTACGCGAGCCAGTTCAACACTGTGGAGATAAACAACAGCTTTTACCGTCTGCCCTCGGAGAAGGCCGTTGTTTCCTGGCGCGAATCTTCCCCCGATGGCTTCCTTTTTGCCGTCAAGGTAAACCAGTTCATAACCCACAGAAAAAAGTTGCGGAATCTGGGTTCGGCTATGGAAGACTTTCTCTTGCGGATTGACCTCCTGGAAAACAAACTGGGGCCGCTTTTGTACCAGCTGCCTCCCGGACTGAAGCGGAACGACGAAGTGCTGGAGGAATTCCTCTCTTCCCTGCCGCGGAAATACCGGCACGTATTCGAGTTCCGCCATGAGTCCTGGATTTGTGATCCCATTTTCCAGCTCCTGGAACGTTATAATGCCAGTTTCTGTGTCTTCGACATGCCTGGACTTAGCTGTCCCCTGGTAGCTACCGCCGATTTTGCCTATATACGCCTGCATGGCAGCAGGAGCCTGTATTCAAGCTGCTACTCGGAAGAAGAGCTCTGCCAGTGGGGGCGAAGGGTCCTTCAGTTGGGCAGGAAACTCAAGGCCACCTATGTTTATTTCAACAACGATGCCGAAGCTTTTGCCGTCAGGAACGCCCTGTTTCTGATGAAATTTCTGGGTTTGCATAAGTGAAGCTGTTCCCCCGTTCAGCGTTGGAGCTGCTCTTTGATTCTCCGGGCCAGGTTTGCAGTGATGCCCTTCGTCCGGCTGATTTCCTCCGGCGAAGCTTCCCTGATGGCTTTGAGAGAACCAAATTGTCTCAACAGAGCTCTCCTGCGCTGCGGGCCAATGCCGCGGATGTCATCGAGGGCAGAGGCAAGGTTTTTCTTACTCCGCAGATTTTTATGATAGCTGATGGCGAAGCGGTGTGCCTCATCTCTGGCTCTTTGCAGGATGTGGAGGGCGGGGGAGTCCGGGGATATGCGGACAGCTTCGATATGAGCGGGGACGAAGACCTCTTCGTGCTCTTTAGCCAGACTTGCCACGGGAAGGAAATTAAGGCCCAGTTCTTTTCTTATCTCCAGAGCAGCGTTCAGTTGTCCCCTGCCGCCGTCGATGAGAACGAGGTTGGGCATGATGGCCCAGCTGCCACCGCTCCTCTTAAAACGCCGCCGCAGGACTTCACGAATCATGGCGTAATCATCGATACTGCCTATCGTCTTGATGCGAAAACGCCGATAAAGGGACGGTTTGGGCAAACCTCTTTCCAGGACGACCATACTCCCCACTGCCAGAGTGCCCTGCGTATTGGAAATGTCGTAGCATTCTATTCGTGAGGGCATTTGCGGTAATTGGAGACTGTCTTTTAGTTCTCGCAAAGCGGAGAGTGCACTTTCGGGATGCACCTGCTTGACTTTTGCCAGCAGCAGGCCCCTTCTGGCGTCTTCGGCCACCATCTCCACCAGTTGTTTCTTTGTTCCTCTCTGAGGCACCTGAATCTTCACGTTTCCCTTTTTTGTTTGCTTGAGCCATTCGGAAATCACGGGCATATCGTCAACGGGATGCTGCAGTAATATCAGGGACGGTATGGATGGAGCTGCGGCATAATATTGCTTCACGAAGCTTGTCATTATCCCGGTTTCTCTCTCCTCCTGGACGCCTTCCATGGGAAATTGGTTGCGGCCGGTGAGTTTATTGTTGCGGATGAAGAAGATGTCCATCAGGGCATACCCGGCATCCTGTGACAGCGCCACGACGTCCTGGTCCCCCCTGAGGGTCAGGGCGATTTTCTCCCCTTCGATGACTTTCTTTATGGCGCTGATTTGATCGCGAAGCGATGCCGCCTTTTCAAACTGAGTTTGACTGGAAGCGTGCATCATCTTCCGGGTCAATTCTCGAATAACCAGCTCCTGTTTGCCTTCCAGGAAGAGGACAACCCGGTTTATCATCTTGCGATATTCCTCTTTACTTACGGCGCCGATGCATGGTCCAGGACAACGCTGGATGTAATAATCGAGACAGGGCCGTTTGTCCTTGCCGGTAATGGGTTTGGAGCAGGAGCGAAAGGGAAAAATCTTTTTAATCAGCCTTAATGTTCTGCGCACCGAGCCAGCGCTGGCAAAGGGGCCAAAATACCTGGCGCCATCTTCCTGTAATCTCCTGGTGGTGTAAATGCGGGGCCAATCTTCATTGAGGCTTATCTTGAGGTAGGGGAAAGTTTTGCCGTCCTTGAGACGAATGTTGTAATGGGGCTGGTATTTCTTTATCAGGTTGTTCTCCAGGATAAGCGCTTCTTGCTCGGAACCGGTAACCATGAATTCGAGGTCGCTTATTTTAGTTATCATCCGCTGCGTTTTCGCCGGTAATTTACCGGGAGCGCCGAAATAATTTCTCACCCTGTTGTTCAGATTGATGGCCTTGCCGATGTAAATAATTTTGCCACCTTCCTCTTTGAACAAATAGACTCCTGGAGTGGAAGGCAAAGTTTTTAATTGTTGCTCCAGTTGCGGTGAATTCATGATAAATCTATTGTAACAAGCGCGGAGAGAGGGACAAAATGGAGACAAAATCTGGAAACATTATGTTACAATAAAGACATATGAGGGGAGATGTTGAGACTTTCCTGGAATACCTGGTAAAAGTGAAAAAGTGTTCCAGGAATACTGTGGCTGCTTATCGCAACGACCTGAGCCAGCTTACCACTTACCTTGAGCAGGGAAAGGAGAGGGGGATGCCCGACTCTCAGAACGATCTCCTGAAGGCTTACCTGCTCAACCTTCGAGAAAAGAAGTACTCCATGGCTACGATGGCGCGTAAGATAGCGGCAGCCAAATCTTTCTTCAGGTTCATGATTGACTCGGGTAAAATGAAGAGCAACCCGACAGAGCATCTGATATCTCCTCAGGTCAGCAGGCATAAGCTCAAAATCTTGTCCCCTGCTGAGTATCAAGCCCTGCTGGAACAGCCTGCGAAACTGTCCACTCCAGAGGCCAGGAGAGACGTGGTGATGATCGAGTTGCTTTATGTTACGGGTTTGCGCGTGAGCGAGCTGGTGTCACTGAACGTTAAGGACATTGACCTTGAACGAAACTGTTTGTATTGCGCCCATGCTGGTGGTGGTAGGGAGGTCCCCTTTGGCTATCGCGTGGGTCAGCTGTTGGGGAGATTTATTGGGAACGACAGGCTGGATTTGCTCTTTAATAAAGAAGAAGCGCTATTTCTTAACTTGCGGGGCAAGCGTCTCACGCGTCAGGGTTTCTGGCAGATTCTCAAAAATTATGCTGCCAGGGCTGGTTTGGATGAGAAGGTTACGCCTCAGACGCTTCGCCACAGCTTTGCCATGCACAAGCTGCAATCCGGCACTGATCTTCGCTCTCTTCAGCAGCTCCTGGGGCATGTATATGTTTCCAGCACCAAGATATACGAGCAGTCTGGTTTTGGAATGAGGTAAAAAAAATGGGTAAAAAGTCTCGTCGTAAATCCAAGTACCGACCCGGAATCGGGGTAGCAGCCAGGAGGCCCCCCCCGGAGACGGCAGGTGCGGTAAGTGCAGCGGTCACGGCTCCGCCTCCAAAAGTCACATCTTCCGGCTCCCGGCAACCTGTTGCCGCCCGTGATTATAGCTATATACGTCCTGATTTGAAGTTCACTGGCATCCTTGCAGGTTCTTTAATTGTGGTTGTCATCATACTGTCGTTTATCCTTGGGTGATAGTATATGCGGGTAAGAGGTGGCGGATTTAAAGAGTGCCAGAGAGAATCTAATCAAGAAGCTTGACTTTGAGATTGCGGACAAGCGCGTGGTGGAGTCGATGAAGCGGGTTCCGCGCGAGGCCTTCGTCCCACGTAAAAGTTATCTTGATGCCTACGATGACCGTCCTCTTAGCATTGGCTTTGGACAAACTATTTCTCAACCTTTTATCGTCGCCCTGATGTTACAGGCCCTGGCACTGGAGGGCAAGGAGAAAGTACTGGAGCTGGGTACGGGGAGCGGCTATGAAGCTGCTGTGCTGGCGGAGCTGGTGGATAGAGTGATTACCGTGGAAGTCGTGCCTGAGCTGGCGAAATCGGCCACCCGGATTCTGCGTGAACTTGGCTACTCCAAGGTCGAGGTTCATATCGCCGGCAAAACCCTGGGCTGGCCTGCGGAAGCTCCCTATGAAGCTATCATAGTCTCTGCCGGAAGCCCCCGTGTGCCCCCGGTACTTCTGGATCAGCTGGTATCGGGAGGGTGTATGGTGATTCCTGTGGGCTCTTACTGGCAGCAGGAGCTGGTCAAGGTCACGAAATATGAGGGGGGAAACAAAGAGGAGAATTTTGGTGGTTGTTATTTTGTTCCCCTGCTTGGTGAGGGGGCCTGGGAGAGGTAAAAATACACGGGCAAGGAGTCAGAGACCATGGAAATAATGGAAGCGATAAGGACGAGAAGAAGTATCCGCAGTTATAAAACCGAGCCGGTGAAGGAAGAGAGCATTAACTCTGTACTGGATGCGGCCCGGTGGGCGCCGTCCTGGGCCAATACCCAGTGCCGGGAATTCATAGTGGTCAAAGAAGGAGAAACGAGGCGCAGGCTGGCCGAAACGCTGCCTCTCTGGAATTCCGCGCGTCTGGCTATTGCGCAGGCGCCCGTGCTCATCGTGGCATGTGCCAGATTGGGCCGGTCCGGTTTTATTGATGGCGAACTAAACACGGATAAAGGCGACTGGTATATGTTTGATGTGGCTTTAGCCATGCAAAACCTGACCCTGGCTGCTCATGCACTTGGTCTGGGAACGGTACATGTGGGTGCTTTTGATGCTCGTGAGGCGGCTCGAATTCTCCAGGTGCCCGCAGGGGTGGTCGTGGTGGAAATGACTCCTCTGGGTTATCCTGCGGAGGATGGGAGGACACCGCACAGAGAGCCCCTCTCTGAAATGGTGTTCCATGAAACTTACGGGCAGAAATAAAAAATGCCCTCAAGGGGATTCGAACCCCTGATCTTCAGCTTGAAAGGCTGACGTCCTGGGCCTCTAGACGATGAGGGCAAGGCCTATATTCTAGGGGTAAATGGCCAGGCTTGCAAGTCCGCTGGTCTCAGGAAGCCCGAACATCAAGTTCATGTTCTGTACCGCTTGACCTGCGCCGCCCTTTACCAGGTTGTCGATGCAGCTGATAACTACCAGTTTGCCCGTTCTCGCGTCCACGTGGGGGTAAATGAGGCAGAAGTTGTTGCCCCAGACCTGCTTGGTGTGTGGTTCGGTGTCCGTTATCCTGATAAAAGGAGCCTCCCGATAAAATTCACGGTAGAGCAGGTCTATTTCTTTCCGGGACAGGTTGGCCTTTAGCCTGGCGTAACAGGAACTCAGTATGCCTCGCGTCATGGGAATCAGGTGGGGTACGAAAGTTATGGAGAGAGAGAGCTGATGCCCCAGCAGTTCCAGTTCCTGTGTCATTTCCGGCAGGTGGCGATGTCCGCCGAGAGAGTAAGCGCAGACATCCTCGTTGGCCTCGGCGTAGTGGGTGGTCAGGCTCAAAGTTCTACCCGCTCCGGAAACTCCCGATTTGCTGTCCACGACTATGTCGGGTTCGATAAGTCCCTCCTTTACCGCTGGAGCTAAAGCCAGTATGACGCTGGTGCTGTAACAACCGGGGTTGGCAACTAGCGATGCGGGAGTGATTTCCCTCCGGTGCAGTTCGGGTAAGCCGTACACTGCCTCTTGCAACAGCTTCGGTGCTGGATGGGTGAAACCGTACCATTCTGGATATGAGCTGGCGTCCTTTAACCTGAAATCGGCGCTGACATCGATGACTCTGATGCCGCGTTCCAGCAGAGCAGGCACTACGTCCGTGCTGCTTTTGTGTGGCATGGCTGAGAAAGCGAGGTCGATGTCGTCGCCGGGTTCGCTTGCGATGGTCTGCCCTGTTGCCTCCAGAGAGGGAAAGACGTCGCCCAAATTTCGCCTGGCAGCGCTTCGCCCCGTGACCCATTTAAGTTCTGTGCGGGGATGCTGGAAGACCAGTCGCACCAGCTCGGCGCCTATGTACCCCGTAGCATTGATAATGCCTGCTCTTACTTTCGACATGAGAAAACCCTGTCTATTATACTACATAATGGCGCCGGTGAATTTGCTTGTAGGGCGAAATAATGCTAAATTTACCTGTTGATGCTTGTAGGGAGGACTTGATTTGTCCAAAATTTATTTCATAGATGTTACCAACCGTGATGGCGTTCAGACGGCGCGGCTGGGCTTGTCCAAGTTGGAAAAGACCATGTTGAACCTGTACCTGAATGAAATGGGTATATTTCAGTCTGAATTTGGGTTTCCCACGACGAGGCATGAATCGGCTTATCTGCAGGCGAACCTGGAACTGGCGAGAATGGGAGTGCTGCGGCACCTTCGCTTGTGCGGGTGGATAAGGGCGACGGTAAAGGATGTGGAACTGGCCTTTGAGCTCGTTCCCGACATAAAGCATCTCAGCCTGTCCATTCCAACATCGGACCAGATGATTTATGGAAAGTTTGCCGGACTGAAAAGCAGGGATGATATCCTGGCGAGCATGGTTGATGCTGTCGATGCTGCTCGAGCGCATGGTGCTGAGAGTATATGCGTAAATGCTGAGGATGCCTCCAGAACGGATGTGGATTTTCTGGTGAGGTTTGCTGCGGAAGGGAAGAGGCATGGGGTTGATAGATTCCGCTACTGTGATACCCTGGGTTATGAGAATCCGTTTACGATTTACGAAACCGCGAAGGTGCTGGCCGAGAACGTGGGCATGCCCCTTGAAATGCATTGTCATGGCGACCTGGGCATGGCTGAAGCCAATTCCCTTGCCGGCGCCAGGGGAACTATAGATGGAGGGCAGGACGTTTATATCAATACCACGGTAAATGGAATAGGAGAAAGGGCGGGCAATGCCGACATGGTAGCAGTGCTTCTGGCAGTTACCAAGTCCAAGGGATTTGCGGATAAATATCAACTGGGAAGGTCGATTGACTTGACCATGTCGTGGAGAATAGCCAGGTTTGCCAGTTATGCCTTTGGCGTGCCCATTCCAGTGAATCAGCCGGGTGTGGGGGCCAATGCCTTTGCCCATGCCTCCGGTATTCACGCCGACGGCGTGTTGAAGGATCCTCAGAACTATGAACTGTATCATTATGATGAGCTGGGGAGGGGTGAACCGGAATTGGTGGAAACCGGGAGCGAGATATGCTCCGGGGAGTACGGTGGTATAGCCGGATTCAAGCACATAATGGGCAAGATGGAGGTGATCTTTGCCGATGCAGAGGAGGCCAAGCCACTGCTGGAACTGGTAAGGTATGCTAACGTTGAGGCACAAAAGCCCCTGGTGGAAGATGAGTTGCTCTTCATTACCAGATATCCTCAAATCGCCAAGAAGCTCCTGACACTGAAGCCCCTGGAGTAGGGGGTACATCTAAGTTCCTGCCCTCTGCGGATGTGAACGCACCCCGCTATTTACGATTGACAATGCGCTTTTACAGTTGTTAACATGGGGTGTTTCCCATGAGCAGAAGCTATAAGCTGTCTGAGCTCTCGGAGTTGTACCGTGAGAGTGTCCAGGCTGAGTTAAAAGAGGTCATTAACGGGAGTCCCGTGCACCTCCGTGGCATTTTGCTGTATCACATGGGCTGGCAGGATGAGAAGGGTGCTCCCTCCCGGGAAAAGACAGGCAAATTTCTCCGTTCCATTCTCTGTCTCCTTAGCTGCCGTGCGGTGGGAGGTGAGCCAGGCCGGATACTGCCGGTGGCGGCGACTCTGGAACTCATTCATAACTTTTCTCTGATTCACGATGACATTCAGGATGCCAGTCCCGAGCGTCATGGACGCCCCACGGTGTGGAAATTGTGGGGACAGTCGCAGGCCATAAATGCAGGGGATGTCATGTTTGCGCTGGCCATTTTAGCTTCGCTCAGGTTGAGGAAAAATGGGATAAGCGATGAAGCTGTTTTGCATGTCTTCCGTCTCCTGAGTGAGACATGTCTGGAGCTTTGCGAGGGGCAATACCTGGATATTGAATATGAAAACAAAATTGGTGCCACCGTCGAGGACTATCTCGGAATGATAAGAAAAAAGACCGCGGCTCTGATAGCGGCCTGTACCTCTCTGGGAGCGTATCTGGGGGGAGGAGGAGCGAAGGTGACGCATCTTTCCGAGTTCGGGGAAAAGCTGGGCATGGCTTACCAAATTCACGATGATATATTGGGGATATGGGGTTCCCAGAAGGAAACAGGGAAATCTGTCCGGGGTGACATTCAGCAGAGGAAGAAAACCCTGCCGGTGCTTTACGGACTCTGGAACAGCCAGGGTGGGGACAGGCTAAAGCTTGAGAGGCTATATTCAGGGGGAAACATAGATGATAGTGATGTCTCGACGGTAATGAGTATCCTGACCGAGGTGGGTGCCAAAGATTATGCACGGAAGCTGGCTCAGGAATATTACGAGCAGGCTTTGCGGCACCTGGAAGCCAGCGAACTCGATGATGTGTCTCAGTCTCCTTTGAAAGAAATCGTATATTTTCTGAAGGATAGGAATTATTGAAGCATGGAAGAGAGAAGCGTCAGGGAAATAGACGTCAGGGGAAAAAGGGTTCTACTCCGGGTCGATTTTAATGTTCCTCTGGATGTTGGCACCGGAAGCATTAGCGATGACCATCGCATTCGGGCCTCCCTGCCCACCATTCAGTATCTCGTTGACTGTGGGGCAAAGGTGATTATCTGTTCTCACCTGGGACGTCCTAAGGGCAAAGTGGTTGAGGGTCTGAGCTTGAAACCGGTAGCAGAGCGCCTGTCCCGAATCATGGGCTTGCCGGTCAGGATGGCTGGCGACTGTGTTGGTGATGAGGTAAAGCGAGAGGCCAGGGAGCTTGAAGGGGGAAAAATCCTGCTCTTGGAAAACGTTCGCTTTCATCCTGAAGAAGAGGCAAACGATCCCGGCTTTGCCTGCAGTTTGGCCGGACTGGCAGATGTCTATGTTGACGATGCCTTCGGCACCGCTCACCGGGCTCATGCTTCCACTGTAGGGGTGTCCAGGTATTTGCCGTCTGCGGCAGGCTTTTTGATGGAGAAAGAGCTCGATGCCATGGGAAATCTGTTACACGATTATGAGCATCCCTTTGCCTGCCTCATTGGCGGCGCCAAGGTGAGCGATAAAATCGGGTTGCTGCAAAATATGTTGAAGAAAATAGATATTTTACTCGTTGGTGGTGGCATGGCAGCCACTTTTCTCAGGGCTGAGGGATATGAGACGGGATTTTCTCTGGTGGAGAAGGACAAGCTGAATAAGGCCAGGGAGTTGCTGGATGATGCCCATGCGTTGCATGTCTCTTTCAGGCTGCCCTGCGACGTGCTTGTGTCCAGGGAAATCAGGAAAGGGTCCCCCTGTGAGGTGGTGCCGATAGAGAGTATTCCTGATGATGGTTGTATCGTGGACATAGGCCCGAAGACGGTGGAGCTCTTTTGCCGGAAACTTACCGGATGCCGCACCGTCATGTGGAATGGGCCCATGGGCATTTATGAGATCCCTGAGTTTTCCCAGGGGACCAAACTCATGGTTGACTTTATCTCGAAGCTGGATGCCGTTACTGTTGTTGGGGGTGGCTCCAGTGCGGAGATAGTTCACCAGATGGGATTGTCCGAGAAAATGACGCACGTCTCTACCGGTGGTGGTGCCACTCTGAGGTTTCTGGAGGGCACCGTCCTGCCTGGCGTGGAAGTATTAAGAAAGGAAACTTAGGAGGCAAAATTGATGCGCATTCCTTTTATCGCTGGCAACTGGAAGATGAATACCACGGTTGGGGAAGCTGAGAAGTTGGTGAAGGAGATGGTCATTCCCCTGGATGCTATAGGAGGTATAGAGAAAGTGCTCTGTCCGCCGTTCGTGTCGTTACTCTCCGTAAAGAAGATAATTCAGGGATTCGATGTCGGGCTTGGCGCTCAGAATATGTATTTCGAGTTGAAGGGGGCTTATACCGGGGAGATATCCCCCCTGATGCTCGGAGAGCTATGCGAATATGTCATCCTGGGACATTCGGAGCGGCGTCTCTATTTTGGAGAGGTTGACGATTTAATCAACAGAAAGGTGAGGGCTTCTCTGGATAACGGGCTCAAGCCTATACTGTGCGTTGGGGAAAAACCCGATGAGAAGGAAGAAGGTCGGACGGAAGAGGTAATTGGCCGGCAATTGAGAGGAGCCCTGTCGGGGATAGAACCCACTGTTAAGCTGACGGTTGCCTATGAGCCCGTATGGGCTATCGGCACGGGTAAGGCGGCCAGCGGCGAGCAGGCGACGGTTACTGTTGATTTCATCCGTGAGGTCGTGGCCGGGTTGTGGAACAGGGAGGTGGCATCGGGGGTACGGGTTCTCTATGGTGGCAGCGTTACTGCCAGCAACGTGGGGGAATTTGTTGCCTCTTCGGGAATAGATGGCGCTTTGATCGGGGGCGCCAGCCTCAGGAGTGAAGAGTTCGTGAGCATCGTGAGCCGGACTGCGGATCTCAAGGGTGCTCGCTGATGGTAAGCTCGACTGTGGAATGAAACGCCTCGTTGCAATTGTTGGCCCTACAGCTGTGGGGAAAAGCCAGCTTGCCCTCAGTCTGGCGGAACGCTTTGGAGGTGAGATAATAAATGCCGATAGCCGGCAGGTATATCGCTACATGGATGTCGGCACGAGCAAGCCCACTCTGGCGGAGCAGCAGCGGTTTTCCCATCATCTGATAGACATAGTGAACCCCGATGAAGATTTCAGCCTGGCCCTTTATTCCCGGATGGCCGCTGAGGTGATAGAAGCTGTGCATCAAAGGGGTGGACTGCCATTGCTGGTGGGAGGCAGCGGTCTCTACGTCTGGTCTGTGCTGGAGGGCTGGAAAATTCCTCCTGTGGTCCCAAATGTTGAATTGCGGCATGCCCTGGAAGCCAGGGTGGAAAAAGAGGGAGGCGATGTCCTTTACCGTGAGTTGCAGGCCATTGATCCTCTGGCTGCGAGCAAGATACATCCCCATAACGTGCGCCGCATCATAAGGTCGCTGGAAATATACCGGGAGATGAATAAACTTCCCTCGAGCCTGTGGAGTAAAAAGGCGCCGGAATTTTCCGTGCTCGTCATCGGCCTGACCATGGATAGAGGCGAATTGTACGGCGAAATTGACCGGCGCGTTGATAAAATGATACAAAGAGGCTTAATTGCGGAGGCAGAAGGTCTTTTGCGAAGGGGATATGATTTTTCTCTGCCTGCTATGTCGGGCATAGGGTATAAGCAGATAGGACTCTTCATTCGTGGTGAGATGACTTTACCTCTCGCTATTGACAGGATAAAATTTGAGACTCATCGCCTGGCCCGTCATCAATATGCCTGGTTTCACCTTGAAAACCCACGAATTCACTGGCTGGGCGAAGGTGACCGTGAGGCAGAAGCAATGAGGCTGATAGAAAGTTTTTGACATGAAATTCTCTAAATTGCAGGCTACGGGAAATGATTTTATTCTACTGGATGCTCGTGAGCTAGAGAGGGATTGGGCCAGCCTGGCCCGGAAGGTGTGTCAGCGGCGCTTTGGTATCGGAGCTGATGGCTTGATACTGGTACAGAGTTCCCTGGTTGCTGATATCAGAATGCGCATTTTCAACTCCGATGGTTCTGAAGCCGAAGCCTGTGGTAATGGACTGAGGTGCGTCGTGAGATATGCCATCGAGGGAGGCATCTGTCAACCGAGAAATATCTCTCCTCATGTTCTCGGCATCGATGTGGAAACTATCGTGGGGATAAGACGAGCAAAAGCTCATATTTCGGGGCATGGAGTGGAGTGGGTTGAGGTGAGCATGGGGAAACCCCTCTTCCGCCCCGAAGAAATTCCCGTCAGCCTCGAAGTTGATACGGTGCCTGTGTTGGGGTATCCCCTGGTGGTGGGAGGGGAAGAGCTGCACCTGGCCATCTTGTCCATGGGCAACCCACACGCAGTGACCTTTATCTCCAGCCCGGTGGCACAGTTTCCCCTGGCTGAGATGGGGCCCGAGGTGGAAGGACATTCCGTGTTTCCCAGGAGAGTTAATTTTGAAGTAGTGAGAGCTTTGAGCGAGGGTGAAATGGAGGCCAGAGTCTGGGAGCGGGGTGTGGGGGAAACCCTGGCCTGTGGCAGTGGCGCCTGTGCTATAGCAGTTGCGGCGCAGTTACTCGGGTATGCTGGCAGTGAGGTGAACATCAAACTGCCGGGAGGTGAGCTAAGGTTGTCCTGGGATGGGAAGGGAGAAGTATTGCTTAATGGCCCGGTGGAGGAAGTTTTCGTCGGGGAATGGCATTAGAAAGGAGACCGATGCAGTTAGCGAAGCGCCTTGATAGATTGCCCCCGTATCTCTTTGTTGCCATAAGTCAAAAGATCGCTGAAAAGAGGTCCAGGGGAGAAGACGTTATCAGCTTTGGAATCGGCGACCCCGATTTACCTACGCCTTCACGCGTTGTGGAAAGCCTGTGCCGGGCGGCGCACGATCCTGCGAACCATCGTTATCCGGAAACCTCCGGTTTGCCGCAACTGCGGCAGGCTATAGCCCTGTGGTATAAAAAACGTTTCGGCGTTGTGCTGGATTCCGATAAGGAAGTGTTGCCGCTCATCGGTTCCAAGGAGGGCATCGGGCATATGGCGCTGTGCTTCATCGATCCTGGAGATATAGCTCTGGTGCCTGATCCCGGATATCCAGTGTATTCTATCAGCACGATTCTGGTGGGAGGTGAGCCTTACTATATGCCCCTGAGAGATGAGAACGGGTTTTTGCCTGACCTGGGGGCTATCCCTGAAGATGTGGCTGATAGAGCCAGATTGATGTGGCTCAATTACCCCAACAATCCTACCAGCGCTGTTGCTGACCTTGCCTTTTTCCAGAAGGCAGTCGATTTTGCCCGGCGGCATGACCTGGCGATCTGCCACGATGCTGCCTACACCGAAGTATCTCTCGATGGGTATGACCCTCCGAGCTTCTTACAGGTGCCCGGGGCGAAGGAAGTCGGAGTGGAATTTCATTCCCTGTCCAAGACCTACCAGATGACGGGATGGCGAATGGGAATGGTAGTAGGAAATGCTACTATGGTGGATGCCCTGTTCAGAGTTAAATCCAATCTGGATTCGGGCATACCTCAAGCGATTCAATGCGCGGCTATTGATGCCCTGGGTGGTGAGCGGGATAACATTGTCCGTTTCAACGCAATTCTGCGGCGTCGGCGTGATAAATTGATTAAAGCTCTTGCCGAAATAGGGCTGGAGGCGAGAACTCCCAGGGCAGCTTTCTACATCTGGGCCAGAGTACCACAGGGATGGGATTCGGTGAGTTTCACCGCGAAGCTGCTGGATGAAATCAATATAGCTGTCACTCCGGGCATTGGCTATGGTAAGGAGGGGGATGGCTATATCAGATTCTCCCTGACCATTCCCGATGATCGTTTGGAAGAGGGGATAAGTCGCTTGCTCTCGTGGCGGAGAAACTCCAAAAGCAAGTCCGGGTAAAAAATTGCCTGGCATGTGGGGGGATAGATAAAACAGAAGTTCTACTATACGGAAAGTGGGGTGGAGCAGGTAGTGCTGGTGGGGGTGGCGTGCAAAACTACCAGAAGGGATTGGCCTGTTGAGGATTCTTTGCAGGAGTTATCCCATCTGGCGCGGGCGGCCGGGGCCAGCGTGGTGGCTATCATCTCCCAGAAACT
Organism: Dehalococcoidia bacterium; assembly: GCA_021162545.1. Lineage (GTDB taxonomy): Bacteria > Chloroflexota > Dehalococcoidia > GIF9 > AB-539-J10 > M55B177. Next base: position 18,499 of record JAGGYM010000055.1, read on the forward strand.
GGATTCACCTTCGTCTGCGTATTATATAGGGAGAGGAAAACTGGCAGAACTGGTCGACCTCAAAAAGCAGGTTAATTATGACACCGTCATTTTCGATGATGAGCTCTCACCCCGTCAGCAGAGAAATCTGGAAGAGGAGCTGGCAGTCAAAGTGATCGATCGCACTGCCCTCATTCTGGATGTGTTTGCCCGCAAAGCGCGAACCCGGGAGGGGCAGCTTCAGGTTGAGCTGGCTCAGCATCGATACTTGCTGCCCCGGCTGGTGGGGCAGTGGAGCCACCTGGAGAAACTTGGTGGAGGCATTGGCACCAGGGGGCCGGGGGAGTCTCAGCTGGAAACAGATCGCCGCCTTATTCGCAAGCGCATTGGCCACATAGAGAGCGAAATAGAGCATGTGAGGCAACATCGAACTCTCTATAGAAAGCGGCGCCAGAAGGTGGGGCTGCCCGTTGTGGCGCTTGTGGGATATACCAATGCGGGAAAGAGCACTCTCTTTAACTGTTTGAGCCTCTCCGATGTTGGCGTGGAGGACAGGCTCTTCTCTACTCTTGACCCGGTAACGCGCTCTATGCTCTTGCCCGGGGGGCAGAAGATTTTGTTTACCGATACGGTAGGCTTTATTCACAAGCTGCCACCACCAATTGTGGTCGCTTTTCGTGCTACGCTGGAAGAGTTGAATGACGCTGATTTGCTTTTGCACGTGATTGACGTAACGCATAAGAATGCTGCCGACCAGTGCCGCACGGTGGAAGAGCTGCTGGAAGAGCTGGACCTTAAAAGCAAATCCAGAATCACGGTGCTCAACAAGCTGGATCTGGCAGTAAGGAATGAAGATGAACTGCAAAGTTTGACTGCAATTTCCTGCCGTGATGAGAGGTTTCTCCGGTACGATGGAGATATAGTTTTGATCTCGGCTGAAAAGGGATGGGGCGTGAGTGGCCTGGTGGATAAAATCGCGCACCACCTGTCCGAATCCAGAAGTTCGGGCCTGCCGGAATTCACCTGAATGCATCAGCTTTTCCACGCGCTAAAGGCGCCGTCGGATAGCTGAAGAGTCATCTTGTTGTGGGATGCCGTTCAGGCGGCAAAAAGCCGTAGGCTCAATGGCCCGTGTGCTGGGCATTAGCCGAAACACCGTGAAGAAATACCTGGCCGTAGATAGTCCTCTGGCTTATCCATGGGGGGGGGAGATGCTGTCGGCAACGGACACTGACAGAATTGCTAATCAATAAGCCCTGACATTTTCTCTTGACGACGACAGGCAGGCCAAGCTCAGAAGCTTTTCGCGAATTCTAGTGAGGTGATACCAATTAAGCCTACCACAAACCAGGTATTATGCCCCCGAGAACCCTTATGCTATACCAATGTGGGGATGATGTCCTTAGCCCCCAATTGCTTGTACATATCAAGTGTATTCTTGTGACAGGTCAAAACAATAATCTGTCTATCTTTTGAAAATTCCTCTAAAGCTTTGACCGCTAGAGGCCCTCTGGCATCATCGAAATTTGCGAGGACGTCGTCCATTATTATCGGCATTGACTCTGACCGAGTTTCATATTCCTTAATTAAGCCAAGACGCATCGCTAAATACAGTTGTTCCTTTGTTCCCCTGCTCATTTCTATAATGCTCTTGTTAAACCCGAGGCTATCCCTGATTCGCAACTCATCGCTATCTATTGGCTTTATGATTGCGGGATACGCGTTATTGGTGATACTGGAAAAAACATCCTCCGCTGCTTTGATCACTCCTGGCTGCCGCGTGTTTTCATACTTCGAAATCGCCTTTTCCAGTGCGAATAGTGGTATTTGTGATTTAACCCACTCTCTTGAATAATCACGGAGTTGCTGTTTTTTTAACTCCACTTCGCCCTGCTTAACCAGCAAATCTTCGCTGGAAGATAATCTCTCAATCTCATTGCGCAATTTACCAATGTCTTCTTTTTTTTGGTCACGCTCGCTCTTTAATTCTTTTAGCTGTATATCAGTCTCATTCAACTGAAATGCGATTTCCTCTGGATTTGTGGCTGAGATGGATTCAATAAAGTTATCGTAATGTTCTCCACGACCTATCGTAGATTGGATAATTCGTTTGGCCTCATCTATCTTTCCTCTTAGCTCTATGCGCCTGGTAAAAACCTTATATTTTGTTCTGAAATCTTCTTCGTCTATAGCCCCCAGGGAAGAAACATATTGCTGAATCTCCTTTTCGGCGGTCTCTTTTTTCTCTTTAAGATCATTAATTTTGGCGGTCAGTTCATCAATCCGCTTACTGAAATCCTCTTTAACTCTCTTTGTGTCCTTCGCCACATTCAAATGCTGCATGAAGATCTCTATGTTCGCAACGATGTCGCCGCTTACCGCTGACCTATCAAGACATGGGATTACCCTATCATGCAACTCTTTTACTTCATCAATGGTGTTTTGTATGTGTTTAATTCTGGCATGTAATTCAGCTAACGAAGAAAGGTCAGATTGAATATTCTCAATCGCCCTGACAACTTCAAGGGCTCCGTCTGGGGATAAGTTTTCATTGAAGTTGATATCTCTTAGGAAGTCGTGCCATTCATCCTCCAGTCTATGGCGCTGTGATTCTGCTTCGCGCAGCTTTTCATCAAACTCTTTTTCCAGCGGGTCCTTTAGTTCTATTCGATTCCCTCTCCAAATCCTGATAGCAACCGACAAGCCTATTATCAGGATAATTGCAGAAACCCCTGCCAGCGCCCATTCTGAAGACAGCCATCCCCAGATTCCCCCGGCTAAACCAATGCCAGCCATACAATATACAGCGTACCTGTAGAAATCAGGCCCGCCAAACCCCTTTGGTGATTCTCCCAGCTTTCTTTCCCTGTGGTACTCCAATTTACTGCTAGCACCATCGACTGTTTCGCTGGCTTCATTGATGCTTTCCTTATAGGAAAGCATTTTATCTTTTTGTAAATGGCTCAATGTGAAATCCCGTATAATATTGTCAGTCCACTCCTGACCTATTTCCTTGATTTTCTTGCGGATTTGTCCTGCACGGGTAGCGCTAGCGTCTTTTACGGAGCCAATATCCCTAATAGCAGATTCGTATTTACCACTTAGTCTTTGCAGGGAAACCACATCTGGTTCTCGCTCGATTATCTGTTCGTTGTAAATCAGGGCATCCATTTTCAATTCTAGCCCCTTAATACCGTCAGATTTCTCGTCAAGCTGCCCTTTCAATGCCGTCAGCTCTCTTTTTCTTTCCTCCAACTTTTCTAAGGCATCCTCCATGAATTGGGGCAACTCCTCTAACTGAGACAGTTCAGATTCTGCATCGCTAAGTTCGAGGTAGGTTGGATATAGATTCCTTTTATTTTCCAGCGCTCGCTGCTTCGATTCAAGCTCTCTAATCTGGCAATCAAGAGCGGTAATATTCTTTATTAGCCTGTCATGCTGCTGTACCAGGTCGTCATACTTCCCCAGGTCTTTTTGTACTTCCTTTATCTCCCGCTCCAGGTCTCTTATTTCCTTGAAGAGAGATGGCATTTTTTGTACTGACCCTTGTGGTTTGTAAAAAGACTCACCCTGTTTAGTAAACTCATTCTTGACAGCTACTAAAGATATGCTGCCCAACCCAAGCCCAGCTCCATATATGCGATTTCTTATGTCCTCACCCTGGAGCGATTGAATTTCTTGTAGCTCGTCCAGACTGATGGCATACACATTTTTGTAAAATTTTTCCGTGATATGTCCAACTACGTTGTCCAGATTGTTCTTTCCGCTTAGCTCGCCAGATCCGGTAGAAATAGCTACTGAACCACCACGCACCCCCTCCGCCCGTGAAATTATGATTTTCTCACCGCTGTCTAACTCACAAATCATTCTCCCGCCATAAGCTCCACCATGAACTGCGGGGTAAGGATTCGTACTGGTTGAAATTCGAGGGAAACCGAATAATATACGCCTTATAAAGTCCAATAATGTGGTTTTCCCAAACTCGTTGGGGCCATAAATAACATTTATACCGGAGGTCAACCCTGTAAGATGTTTATCGGTAAAGATACCAAATCCATCAATATGAATCTCACGTATCTGCATACTATTCTGTCCCCATAAGCTTATCCAAAGTCAAACCTCTAGCCTGCCTGGCGAGTTCCAATAACTTCTCCTTTGACAACTCCTCAATGTAATTTTTACCTTGCCAGTTTGAAAATAGAATAGCCAGAGTCCCCTGAATCTCCTGCCAACTTTCGCTTTCAGCATCTTCTAACTCATCATAGATAGATATGATGTCAGCGATGAAATCATTCCCACTCCTTAATGTCTCTAAATCATAAGTTCCAGTAGTAGACAGAGTGAGTTTCTCCAGCCATATCCAGGGAGTTCTCCCTTCAAAATCTTCTCTCACCCTCTCCAATATATCGCCGACGATATTTCCTCTGTGGAGCTCCGTATGAAGGTCAGTCCTACCGATAAGAGATAAGCGAATTATGGCATGGCGCTCGCCCATATCGGTTACAATCTCTTCGCATTTCTTTTCGATAGAAGAGATGACATCATCTATAGTAATGTAATTAGTAATGTCCATAACATCAGACTTATGACGGATGATGTCGGTAGGAATAAATTGAATATCCGGGTCAGTTCCCGATTCAAGTGCTACCAAACAACATCCCTTTTCACCACTTTCTCCAGGGTGTCTGCTTTGTGAGCAACCAGGATATACAATAGCTGGATTGCTAGTTTTTAGAATGGTATGCGCATGGATATGCCCCAATGCCCAATAATCCATACCCCTAGTAGATAGGTCTTCAACAGTACAGGGAGAGTAAGGCATATGTCCTGTATTGGCACCTATATTAGTATGTAGCAAACCAATACACGGAACGCTTTCATCCACGCGTGGAAATTTCAACGCAAGGTTTTCAGATATATCCCCCTTTGTGAAACTGATTCCATATATTTGTGCAATAATTTCACCATTCCGTTGCAGGGGCCAGCACTGCACTCTATCCCCTGGAAAGGGAAAGACGTTTTTAGGCCACTCCAGTGTTGCGGACCAACCGTTTAAGGGATCATGGTTGCCACAAACAATAAAAGTTGAGATTCCCTCGTTGGATAGGCGATTTAATCCATCTCTGAATTTTAACTGCGCTCGAAGACTTTTGTCGGCACTATCGTATATATCTCCGGATATTAAAACGCAGTCAACCTTCTCTCTTATTGCCAGATCAACGATGTTGTTGAATGCCTGATAGGTCGAGTGGCGCAGCATCTTTCCCAGACCGGGGTCTATCGCCGAGATGCCCTGAAAGGGACTATCTATATGCAAATCAGCGCAGTGAACAAACCTGATGGATTTCATCTTGCTGATTGATATACTAGAGAGCAGCCCTCTTCTTGTCAATAACCCGGGGGTGGCATTACAGATGTTGACATAATGATTTCAATTTCTGGCACGGGGCTTCATGCCGGCGTGGGAATTGGCTTCCAGTCGCATTGCTGTGATCTCCGCGCACAGCAACGACACCATTGTTGCCCGGATGCTGTGTTGGCGAAGGCGAAATGCTTTCCATCACGCACTGGTGAAGGACGCCGGAGGATTTCTGTCAGGCTGATGAGTTCCTGCTGATGAACGATTCGATGGTGTCGAAGTATTCCTTCTGTCCCCGCAGCATCAAATCGTTGTGGTCGGCGCCTGGAACGATAAGCAGCTCCTTGTTTGAAGCCCCCGAATTTTCGTAGAGTTCCTTTCCCTCTTCCACGGGCAAAATCTGGTCGTATTCTCCGTGAATTATGCATGTGGGGATGTGGATTTTCTTTATCTTTCCCCTGTTGAGGCATTCCTCTCGTAGGCCCCTTTCCTTCTCTGCTGCATCCAGGTATTCCCAGAGACGGCGGAAGTTGTTCGCCGAGCCGCTCTCGATAATGAGACCGTTGAAAGACTCCTGATGGTGAAGCGCGACCTCGATGGCAGAGACGCTTCCCAGGGAGCGACCCATGAGGAAAAGGCTGGGAAGGTAGTATTCCTCATCGAGGACTTTCTTGAAACCCTGGAAAATGAGGTGTGAATCACGGATCATGCTGGATATGGTTGGTCTCCCGTCGCTCAGGCCATATCCCCTGTAGTCCGCCACAAAGAGATTAATTCCTCTTTTGTTGTAGAGAGGGGCAATCCAATCGTGGTCGCTGGCCTCTTCCCCGTTGCCATGGAAGTAGAGCAGGGAGGGACATTCCCTGCCCTGTGCCCAGAAAGCGCAGCCTATTTTGATGCCCCTTTCAACTTCGATGAAGTGGTTGCAGGCATTGCGCAATGCACCCGCCGGGCTTGCGGCAAAGGAGAAGGGAGAATAGACGAGGGGAAAGATGACCTCCAGTATCTCAGGCTTGTCCCAGAAGGAAAGGTCGTTCTCACAGGGCATTTCTCTTCTCCAATTCGCAGAGGAGATGGATTGGCCAGCTTCTCTGCGTTATCCCGCAACCCCTGTTTTACTGCTCAGGGGTTGAGCAAAGCGTTAATTTATACGGAGCGTTACCGCTGGCAAAACTTCCTGGAGACAGCCTCGGCAGCCTTGATGAAAGGATATGCCGTTGGCGGTGCCGTGAGCAGCGGGTGAGTTCCTATCTGGCTGGAGAGGATGGAGCAGATGTTCATCTTGTTCTGGATGGCCAGGCCGATGAGGTTGATCAGTTCGCCCGTGCCCGCTCCGCCGGCAACCTCGCCACCGAGGATCAAGCCGCACTCGCGGGCGGCGATTAGCTTGACGAATTGCTTGTGCGTGTTGGGTTGTGTCCCGGGGTGTCTGTCAATTCCTTCGAAGGCCCCGGTAATGACGTCAAAGCCTTCCCGTAAGGCTTCCCTTTCGGTTATTCCTGCGGCGCCAAAGCCTCTGTCTCCAAAGGCAGTGCTGAAGATAGCGATGGTTCCCAGAAAGGCCTTTACCGACGAGAGCTGGTAGAGATTCATTCCTGCGGTTCTCGCTTCTGCGCCTGCGGTGGATGCCAGCATGACGTTGTTTACCTTCCTGGTGATGAAATGTCGCTTTTCGGCACAGTCTCCCACGGCGAAGATACTGGGGTCGTCGGGCGTTCTCATATATTCGTCTACTCTGATGGCTCCCAGTCTGTTGACGCTGAGGCCTGCCTTCTGTGCCAGCTCGGTGTTGGGGTGATATCCCATGGATAAAATCACTGCATCGGCTTCAATTTCCTCGCCGTTGTTGAGGAGGACGCCGCTTACCTTGTCAGCCCCCAGGATTTCTTTGACACCGGCACCTGTCTTGACTTTTACTCCTCTGGAGATGAGAACCTCCTGTGCTTTGACTGCTATCTCCTCATCGAAGGCGAGGCCCAGCACGTGAGGCAGTATCTCGATGACCGTTACCTCTTTGCCGAGCTTATTTATTTCGTCGGCTATCTCGACGCCGATGAAACCTCCGCCGATGACAACTACCTTCTGGAAACCGGGGAGACTGCGCTGGAGATTCTCCAGGTAGTTCTTCTCCTTGGAGATGGTGAAGACATTTTCCTGGTCGGCTCCCTTGAGCCATTGAGGCACGATGGGGGAGGATCCCGTTGCCAGCACCAGTTTTTCCCATCCGATCTCCAGTCCTGCTGCCGTCTTGCAGGTCTTGTTCTCCTTGTCTAGGGATACCACCTCGCCGATGTCGAGTTTTATATCGGCGTTGGTTAGCACGGAATCGGACATGATGTTTTTGTCTATGCTCTTCAGTGAGCCGAAGATGTAGGGAATACCGCAGGGAACGAGCGCCGGGCTCTGCTTGCGGATGACCATGAATTCCTTTTCGGGATAGCTGCCTTTCCCCGACGTCGCGGCGACGACACCCGCAGCGCTGCCACCAATTACCAGTACATCAGTTTTTTCCATCGCTTTTACTTTCTCCTCGTTTTCCAACTAAATTAAGCTTACCAGCGGTGGGAACAAATATCAAATGGCACCTTCAAGATGACGAAGGACGTTTCCTGTGCCAGGGGTGATACAATAAGGTGTCGCCGTAGTCCGTCTCGCCGGGAGGATTTGCTTTGGATGAAAAGAGTTTGGAGATGCTGGAATTTCCCCGCATCAGGGAGATCATGGCCGGCTATGCCTCTTTTTCTGCCAGCCGTGAACTTGCTCTTGGATTGCAGCCGGGATCCAGCTACGAAGAGGTCGAGCGGCTTTTGGGGCAGGTGACAGAGGCGCGTAGCCTGCTTGCTGTTCATCCTGGCATCGATGCTGCCGGCGCGCACGACATCAGAGAAGAGGTAGCCGTAGCAGCGCGTGGAGGGGTGCTGGACACCGCAGTGTTGCTGCAGACTGGAGAGTCCCTCCGTGTCTTCCAGCGGCTGCGCGCTGCGGTCATGGAGATGATGAGTGCAGTGCCCCTGCTCTGGGGGATTGCCGGTGGCATCGCCGGGATCCCGCGACTGGAAGGAGAGATCGCTCGTTGCATCGGTCCCCAGGGGGAGGTGCTGGATACGGCTTCCCCGAAGCTGGCTGATCTAAGGCGCAGGGAGAAGGATGCGCGTCAGCGCCTGCTGGAACACCTGCACTCATTGATGAACTCGTCGCGGTGGAAAAAGGTGATACAGGAGCCCGTGGTCAGTCAGAGGGAGGGGAGGTACGTACTGCTGGTCAAGAACGAGTTCAAAAAAGCGATGAAGGGCATCATTCATGATACTTCCAATACCGGAGCCACCGTCTATCTTGAGCCCTGGAGTTCCGTGGAGATGGGGAATGACCTCCGGGAGTGTATCCTGGAGAAAGAGCGCGAAGTAGAGAGAATCCTTACGAAACTCAGCGCTGAGGTGGGCCAGCATGAAGATGAAATCTCCTACACCATAGAGCTAGTGGCTGAGATGGATCTTATACTGGCAAAAGCGCGCTATGCGCGGGACATGGATGCCAGCGAACCCTTTCTTGTCAGGAGAGGAGAAAGTATGGATGGCAGCGATGAGGTACGGGCTGGCAGGCTCAAGCTCGTTGAGGCCAGGCATCCCCTTCTGGGGAAGAAAGCAGTGCCCCTTTCACTGGAGATGGCAAGGGACTTTCCCATAATTGTAATCACCGGTCCCAACACAGGTGGCAAGACAGTGGCGCTGAAAACGGTTGGTCTTCTGAGCCTTATGGCACAGGCGGGCATTCCCATTCCCGCTTCGGGAGAAAGTTGCCTCCCCGTCTTCGATGACATTTTCTCCGACATCGGCGATGACCAGAGCATCGAGCAGACGCTCTCCACTTTCAGCTGGCACATGGGCAATATCGTGCGCCTCGTCAAGCATGCTACTGCAAGAAGTCTGGTACTTCTTGATGAACTGGGCACCGGCACGGACCCGCTTGAGGGCTCTGCCCTGGCGCGTTCCCTGCTGGGATACTTCTTGATGAGGAAGACGATGGTGATTGCCACGACTCACTTCAGTGACCTTAAGATATTCGCGCACGAGAACGAGGGATTGAGAAATGCCTCGTTTGCCTTCGATCCGGTGACATTGGAGCCAAGCTATCATCTGGTGGTGGGGGTTCCCGGTGGTAGCAATGCGCTGGCTACCGCCTCCCGGCTGGGTTTGCCCGATGAGATTGTCAGCGGAGCCAGAGATTTGCTGTCGAAGGGGGAGCAAGACCTGGGGGATTTGATTACCAGCATGATGGCAGAGAAAGAGAAGGCGGAAGCCCTGCGCCGTGCCCTGGAAGAGTCTTTGGTTGAAGCGGAGCGGAGCAAGATGGAGTTGAAAAGCGAGGTGCAGCGTTTGAGAACAGAGGAGAAGAACTTCCTTCAGGATGCCCGCGATGAGGTCATTTCTGAGGCTGCCAGGTTGCAAAAGGAGATTCGTCAGGCTGCCGTGGAGTTGCGGCGGGAAAGAACCAGGAGGCAAGTTGAGAAGGCGGGAAAAACGCTGCAAGTCGTTGAAGACCACCTCAAGGAGGATGTCTGGCAGGCAAAGGTGGAAGAGGCAAAGTTGGAGGCTGAACTGGAAGAGGGAGAGAGCATTGGCGTCGGCGACAGGGTGCGTCTCAAGAGTTCGGATGTGGAGGCAACGGTGCTTTCATTATCGCAGAGACAGGAGAAGGTCGAAGTCCAGGTCGGTCAGACCAGGATATGGATGGGGTTGGACAGTGTTAGGAAGGTGGAGTCTTCTTCGCAGGAGCCGCTTTTCCGGGGCGTGTCGCTGAAGCGGAAGCGGCCAGTGCAAGCGACGCTTCTTGAGCTCGACCTCAGAGGAAAGCGAGCTGAGGAAGTGGAAATCAGCATTGATAGTTACCTCAACGATGCCTTTCTCTCCAACCTGAGTGAGGTCCGCATCGTTCATGGCTTTGGCATGGGCGTGGTGCGCCAGATTTCCAGGGACTTTCTTGCTTCCCATTCCCTGGTGAAATCCTTCCGCCCTGGAGAGAAAGACGAAGGTGGCGATGGGGTCACCGTGGTCACGTTGTAAGCTTCCTGGGGCACCT
>JAGGYM010000003.1 GCA_021162545.1 Dehalococcoidia bacterium
CCTTGAATTTCCGCTTCTGCTTACAGCGTAGACCCAGCTTCCTTTTGATACGCTTGATCCGGCAAATCCCTACCTGGATGCCATATTCCACCAGATCTTGCTGCAGTCTCTCGGCACCATAGGTCTGTCTTGTCCGTTTATGCGCCGCTCTAATCTCTACCTCCAGCCTGGCTTCCTCCCGAGCCCACTTCGACAGCGGCCGGTCCACCCAGAAGTAGTACCCGCTTGCCGATACATTCAAAGCTTGGCAAAGGTGCGGTAACGGGTAGTCGAGCCGCAATTCCTTCATCGACGCGTACTGGGCAGCGACTCCTTCGCAAAGTACGCGGCTGCTTTTTTTAAGATATCCCGTTCCATCTTCGCTTCGACCAGTTCTTTCTTCGTCCGAGCCAGTTCCATCTCGATCTCCGTCAGAGGCCTGTACGTCTTACCTATCTCTCCAAGTTTGCCTTCCTTATATGCCCTGACCCAAGTCGTCAACGTCGATGGCGGCAAGGACAACCGACGAGCTGCTCTCGGTAACGACAGCTTCTCTTCCGTTACCAGTTTCACCGCTTCCTCTCGAAACTCCTTCGTGTACCTTCCCTGTAGAATCCCTTTCATTCTGACACCTCCGTCTTTCTATTTTACCCAACTTTGGTGTCCTTTAAATCCATCCTACCTCAAAGGAGACCTGTGATCGGTTGCGTTTGCAATGTGAATGGGTCTAGCTGTATAATCACGCTAAAATAGCAAGCAGTGGAATAACACTGCAGCAACTGGCTCCATTCAGCAGGAGTGCAGGAGCGTTGTGTTGTCTGAAAGGGGTACCTGCGAGCATGTCCAAGCTAGTAGTCGATAGTGAAAAGTGTACCGGTTGTCGATCATGCGAAATTGCCTGTTCATATCACCATAGCAAAACCTTCAACCCCAACATCGCCAGCTTACATATCCACTTCGTGGAGAAGAAAGGAGAAATAACAGTTATTCTGTATAAAGACCTGAAACAGGAAGAAAAGAAAAGCAGGATTCCCTGTGATGGGTGCTTCAATGAGCCCAAACCGTTGTGCGTTAAATACTGCGTTTCGGGAGCCATCACAGTATCGTAATACCACAAGGATTAATCATGTCGATAAACAATACCTTTTCTTTCGGTGGCAAGGTGTTAAAGGTCAATTTAACCACCGGGCAGATATTGACAGAGTCCACCTGGAACTATGCGCGGAAGTTTCTGGGCGGTAGAGGCGTAGATAACTGGCTTCTGTATAGCGAAGTAAAGCCCTGGGTGGGATCTCTTGATCCCGCCAACAGGTTAATATTCGGCACCGGCGTCCTCACTGGCACTCTAGCCCCCAGTGCCTGCCGTCACAGCGTGGATGCCAAGAGCCCCATAACGGGCGGCGTGGGTTCAGCAAACTCATGCGGGCACTTTGCTGCAGAACTGAAGTACGCCGGATACGATCACGTAGTTTTTCAGGGACGCGCCAGAAGTCCCGTTTACCTGTGGATAAAAGATGACCAGGTGAAATTGATGAATGCATCACGCGTCTGGGGGAAAACCACGGGAGAAACCAGCGACTTGATACGAGAAGAGCTGGGAGATGAGCAAATTCCAATTGCCTGTATAGGCCCTGCAGGTGAAAATTTAGCCCGCAGCGCCTGCGTTATGGCCAACCGCGCCAGGGCATCGGGGAGATGCGGACTGGGGGCAGTAATGGGATCCAAGAACTTGAAAGCCGTCGCTGTAAGAGGATCCAGAGCGGTGGAAGTAGCGCAACCCGAGAGATTTATGGAGCTCGTGGACAGGGCATGGAAAAAGATAAGGGCATCCAATTCGGCGGAACAGCGTAGAATCTGGGGAACTTATAAAACACCAGACCTTTACAACGAGCGAGGCCACCTGCCGGCAAGAAATTTCCAAGATGAATACGTTAACCCCAAGATCATCAGCAAGGTAACCCCTGAAATCTACAAAAGAGACTATGAAGTTAGAAGGCTGGGATATACCTCATGTCCCATAAGCTGCAGCCACTTTTACCGGGTTACCGACGGGCCTTATGCAGGCTTGGCCTGTGAAGGAATTGAAATTAACGACCTGATGAATTTCGTCGCTAAATTTGAAATAGATTACGCTCCAGCGATAATAAATCTGCATTGCCTGTGCAATGAATATGGCCTGGACCAGGACAATGCCTCGGGAGCAATTTCCTGGGCGTTCGAGTGCTACCAGCGAGGGATTCTTACCCAAAAGGACACTGACGGTCTCGAGCTCCGCTGGAGCGATCATAAGACCGTAGCAGAGATCCTGCGGAAAATAGCATACAGGGAAGGAATCGGAGACCTACTCGCCGAGGGGGCGAAGAGAGCTTCCGACATAGTGGGTAAAGGGTCCGAAAAATTTGCCATCCACGTTAAAGGACAGGATTCCGTAGAATGCATGAGAGGGTCAGGAAGAAGCTGGGCATTGGGTTGTGCTGTTTCGACTAGGGGTGGAACGCATACAAGAGGTGCCAATTTAATAGAAGCCATGAATGTCCCTCCCGACATCTGCGAAAAGATCTGGGGAGTACCGAAAATCAATGGACCACTTTCCTATCAAGGTAAAGCTCACTTGGTGGTATATTACGAAAAATTACAAGCTGTTTTAGATAGCCTAGGCATGTGCTTGTTTTGCAGCAACTGGTCCGGTCCCGACCTCCTCGGCCCGGATGATCTGGCCGGCTTGTATTCAGCTGCCACTGGAGAGGAGATTACTAGCGACGAGCTCATGCTAAAAGGAGAGCTAATTCACAACGTAGAGAAGGCTTTCAATTCACTCCATGCCGGCTTTAACCGCAGCGATGATTTCCCTCCTACGAGATTCATGGAAGAGCCCGTTTCGTCAGGTCCAATGAAGGGAGAACTACTCACCCAGAGCGAGTGGGAGAAAATGCTTGATGAATACTACGAGCTTCATGGATGGGACAAGCAGACAGGTTTACAGACCCAAAAGTGTCTGGAAGATTTGGACTTGAAGCCGGTAGCCGATGACCTGAGCAGAGTAAAGAGGCTGCCAGCATAGATAGACCTGAATGACCTCATGACCTCCGCCAATTATCTGCAGGAAACTAGAACATAGAGAACGCGCAACGAATAGCGCTACTTACCGAAAATATTTTCCAGATTGGGCGGTACCCATATCGCCCCCGCAGAATTCAGCTTCAAAAAATGCTGGGCCTTGCTAAGCACAAAATTGCTGCTTACAATAATGCAATGAGGCCTGGAAGCGACGCTCAATTGCCGGGCGCCAGAACGGAAGAAGGCAAGAAGGTTCTACTATGGCAAAAGTATCGTCTATGAATCGAAATATGGAACCACCTGACTCGCGGCCCAGGCCATTGCGAAAGAAATGAACCAAATGGCAGGAGCAGAAGCCTTTATCACAGAACCCCACGAGATAGATCTCAACCACGTGGGCGTATTCGATGCCGTTGTACTGTCGCTCGGCTGATGGAACTAAGCTTCTCTTCGACCTCAGCTGTGAGAGTAGACTCCTCCCACTCCGCTAGTTGGCACGCTGTGTCCAGTAGCGCTGGTATTAGCTGCTCGGCACAAACATAATCCAGTCTCTCCCAGACTATTCGTACCACCTCAACCACAGCCACTCCATCCCACCTTGCTTTGAGACGCACCTTCCTGAGAGCACGCTCCAGAATCGGCATATTCATTAGCCGTATCAGACTCTTACGGTGTAGTCCGGTCACCTCTCCCATTTCGGTCAGTAATTGAATACGTTCCTTTCGCCCTGATTGGACATACCTCGAGAGAACTAGTTTCAGGTATTTTCTTCGTTCGTTTACGCTCATCTTTTCGCTGCTCGGAATGATCCTCCCTCAGTAACATTTTTATCTGAGTGAATCATACCCCTCTCGGTAACATTTTAGATGAGTGAATACGACTACAGAGCAAGACAAAGGGAGCAACTTTCTACGCCTACAATATCTCTGCATCTCTGCTATAATGATAGGTGAGAAGTTATGAAATCTCTTTGGGGGCGCAACAGTCTTTTATACCTGCTATTTCTGATAGTGATGGTTGCCCTGATATTTGCCTTTATGCCTCATGGAGGGCCTGAAGAAGTAACGCTGGGTGCGTTTATCGACCAGGCCAAACAGGGGCAAATTGACACTATCAGACAGGAAGACAGTTCTCTTGTTGGCCTGGCAGGAAGCGAAGACAAAATTAAAGCGTCCTTCCTGGGTAACACCGAGGACCTGCGAAATTTCCTGACGCAGGAAGGCGTAACCATAGGGGAAGGCGGAGTAAAAATCGATGTTAAGGCTGCCACCCGCGACTGGGGAACGATAGCTCTGCAAATCATCCTGCCTCTCGCATTGTTTGGCTTTCTCTTCTTTTTCTTGTTCAAATCAGCCCGTGGCATGGGATCACAGGCCTTTGACTTCAGCAAAAGTCGTGCGCGTCTATCTCACGGCGACAAATCCACAGTGACTTTTGCCGACGTTGCTGGAGCTGAGGAAGCGAAAGAAGAAGTTCAGGAAATAGTAGAATTCCTCAAATACCCCGAGAAGTTCACTGCGCTGGGAGGACACGTGCCCTGCGGCGTGCTCCTTGTAGGACCTCCGGGAACGGGAAAGACCTTGCTGGCTAAGGCCATAGCAGGAGAAGCCAAAGTGCCCTTTTACTCCATCAGCGGCAGTGAGTTTGTAGAGATGTTCGTCGGGGTTGGCGCTGCCCGGGTAAGGAACCTGTTTGAGCAAGCCAAGCACACTGCCCCCAGCCTTATATTTGTCGATGAAATCGATGCCGTGGGACGGCACCGCGGAGCGGGTCTGGGAGGAGGGCACGATGAAAGGGAACAGACATTGAACCAGATCCTGGCCGAGATGGATGGCTTTGACACCAACACCAACGTCATCGTTATAGCTGCAACCAACCGTCCCGACATCCTTGACCCAGCTTTGCTGCGACCAGGACGCTTCGACCGTCACATCGTCATAGACCTCCCCGACATGAAGGGTCGCGAAGCCATCTTAGAAGTACACGCCAGAAACAAGCCCCTGGCCAAGACAACCAACTTCAAGACCATAGCTAAGGAGACGGCAGGGTTCAGCGGTGCCGACCTGGCCAATTTAATTAACGAGGCAGCTATACTATCCGCTCGCCATGACCTCAAAGAAATTACCGCCCAGGAGCTTGAATCTGCCGCCGAACGAGTTATCGCCGGGCCAGAGAAGAAAAGCCGTACCATTTCCACAAAGGAAAAGGAAATCATTGCTTATCATGAAAGCGGGCATGCCCTGACCTCCAGAATGTTGCCCAATGCCGATCCAGTGCACAAAATTTCCATCATCGCCCGCGGCATGATGGGAGGTTGGACGCGCTTTCTGCCTGCTGAAGACCACCACCTCTGGACAAAATCCCAATTTAACGACAGGATAGCAGTGACCCTAGGGGGACGGGCTGCAGAAGAGATAAAGTACGGAGAAGTAACCACTGGAGCAGAAAATGACCTGGAACAGGCAACCAAGCTGGCCCGGAAGATGGTTACGGAATATGGCATGAGTGAAAAACTGGGGCCGCGGACTTTTGGGCAGAAGCAGGAACTTGTCTTTCTGGGCCGCGAAATTAGTGAACAAAAAGATTACAGCGACGAAACTGCTAATGAGATAGACCAGGAAGTGCATAACATAATCCAGCGCGCCTATGGCACCACAAAACGAATCCTCTCTGAGAACAAAGTCACCTTAACGAAAATGGCAGAAGACCTCATTGCCAAGGAAACGCTGGGGGAAGAGGAACTCAACAAGCTGTTCAAAGAACTGGTTCCAAAACAGATCTACGTTTGAGCTGATCTTCCTTCACTGATACCAGGTTCACACCCAGCATAAATGCTATTCCCCGGATACAATCCCGAGACGGCTGTTCTCCTCATCCACAATGGAATCATCAAGTTTGGCAAACAGCGGATACGGCTCAGGAAGTTTCTGCCCCGGCTCAGGGAGCTGAAATTCCCACCCCACCTCTCTTAAACTTCCATCGAACCCAAGCAGAGAATGAAGCTTCTCAGAACTGAAAGGGAGAAAAGGATAGAGGACAATTTTTAAAGCTGAAAGTAAAGATAACGCGGTATAAATAGACCTGGCTGAAGCTTGTCTCTCCTCCTTGATTTTCTTCCACGGAGACTGCTCATCAAGATACTGATTTGCCTCCCGTGCCAGAGACATAGCCTCATTTATAGCCTCCTTAAAATTACACCCATATATCAGCTCATCGACAGTGCGCATAACAGTTGTCGCCCGTTGCATTAATTCTTGACTTCGCGCATCAAGGTCGCCTGGCGCAGGCACGGCTCTATCGAAGTTACGATAAGTAAAAGTAAGGACGCGGTGCACCAGATTGCCATAGGTTGCCACAAGTTCATTGTTGTTGCGACGCAGGAACTCACGCCAGGAAAAGTCGCTATCGCTGGTCTCAGGCATGTTGACTGACAGGATATACCGTAAAGGGTCCGGTTGATACCGTTCCAGATAATCTGGTAGCCAAACAGCCCACTTGCGGCTGGTAGAGAGTTTCTGTCCCTCAATGGTCAAAAATTCATTGCCTGGAACATTATAAGGAAGATTCAAATCGCCATATCCCAGCAACATCGCCGGCCACACAAGCGTATGAAAAAAAATGTTGTCCTTGCCCACAAAATAGAAACTCTTTCCTTCTCCTCGCCAGAAAGGTTGCCATGCCGACTCATCACCGCGCAATCTTGCCCACTCTTTACTCGCCGACAGATAGCCAATGACGGCCTCAAACCAGACATAAATTCGCTTGTCATCAAAACCATCTTGAGGAACACTTATTCCCCAGTCCAGATCACGCGTTATGGCTCTGTCCTTCAACCCTTCATCCAGGAACTTCCACGTAGCCCCCAGTACATTGCGCCGCCAGCAAGTCTGTCCACTCATCCACTCCTCGAGCTGCTTCTGAAAAGCACTGAGGCGTAAAAAGAAGTGCTCTGAACTTCGGAACTGTGGCGTTGCAGAACAAAGGTAACACCGCAGATCCTTAAGGTCAAAGGGGTTCACGGGACGACCACAAACCTCGCACTGATCCCCACGCGCTTTATCAAAACCACAATGAGGGCAGGTGCCCTCCAGGTAACGGTCGGGAAGAAAGCGCTGACATCTGGAACAGTACGCTTGAAGCATCGTGTCCCGGTAGATATATCCCTTACGGAGAAGGGTAAGAAATATATCGTGTGTAACTTCAGTGTGATTTACCGTGCTCGTCGTAGTAAACAGGTCGAAGGAAATGCCTAGCTTTTGCCAGCAATCTCTAAATTGCTGATCATATCTATTCGCTATTTCCTCTGGAGACGTGGATTCCTCAGCAGCCCGGATGGTGATCGGTGCTCCATGTTGATCACTCCCCGAAACCATCAACACTTCATTGCCCTTGAGCCGATGATAACGGGCAAAAATATCAGCCGGCAAATAGGCACCAGCGATATGTCCCAGGTGCAAAGGCCCATTGGCATAAGGCCAGGCAATACCTATTAAAATATGTTCACTCATAAGATTTCTTTACTCCTCAGGGCCAACATACCAGTCAACACCGCAATATTACACCTCCTCCCGGGAGAAGAAAGTAATTGTCTCTTCTCCTTCCTCCTCCTTGTACGAGGCATATCCCAGTTTCAGACAACACTCAACGCAAAGGCGCTGTTCGTTACTTTCCCCACCTTCAAGCATCAGATACCGCTCCCCATGACCAAGAGAACGATGACAACCATCACACTGCATTTTACCTATAGCGATACATCCACGTCGCATTTTAGCCTCCTTTCTTAAAATTCAACCAGGTCTGATAAAGATTCCTCTTCGACACAGTGCCCAACAGGCAAACACCAGAGATGGCATCGCGAGCACTAACCCCCCTCTGGAAGAGCTCTCGTAAGATGCTCTCCATTTCCCCTGTGATTTGTCCTTCCTTCTCAGGGTTTCCTTCAATAACCAGAGTAAACTCTCCTCTCGGCTCGGAAAAGTGAACTCTGGCCTGGCTCACCATACCCCTGAACACTTCTTCATGGACTTTGGTAAGCTCACGACAAACGGATATCCTCCTGTCCCCCAGAACATTCTCTATATCTTCCAGTGCCTTTCCAATGCGGTGTGGAGCCTCGAAAGCCACTATAGTTCTCGCCCCTTTGGCAATGGAAGACAGAAGGCGTTTTCTCGCACTCTGGCGGCGGGGAAGAAAACCAAGATAGATAAACTGGTCTGTCGGCAATCCGGAAATTGCCAGGGCAGCAACGGGCGCCGAGGCCCCAGGCACCGGCACAACGGAACTCCCCTGCTCAATGGCGGCAACGGTGAATTCATAACCGGGATCGCTTACTCCCGGCATACCTGCCTCAGAGACCAGCGCCACATCATGCTCTCCAAGATAACGCAACAAATAATCCAGTTTGGCCTGTTTACTGCCTTCATAGTAACTGGTCATAGCGGTTTTTATATTATAGACGTTAAGCAAGCGGCGCGTGGTACGCGTATCCTCCGCTGCAATAAGATCAACTTCCTTCAAAATACGTAAAGCTCGCAAGGAAACATCTTCCATATTGCCTATGGGAGTAGCAACGATGTAAAGGGTAGACACAACTGGGTAATTGTAGTTCGCAGCTGTAATTTTGTCCACATATGTACCATACAGCAGTCGCCCTTGTAAACGCGAACCTTGCCTGCATCTGACAACGTCCCTGCAGGGCCAGATTATGCCGTTTGACTTACTTTGCGCCTTCCTTCATCAACTCCTGGTGCAGGACCCCAATAAAGGGCAGGTTGCGATATTCCCCTCCGCGATCCAAACCATAACCTACTATAAATTCGTCCGTAATTTCAAAGCCAACGTAATCAAGCGGTACATCCACGAGACGACGGACTCTCTTATCCAGAAAAGTACACACACGGAGGCTTGCCGGGTTACGAGCTGAAATATATTTGAGCACATAGTTCAACGTCATGCCCGTATCTACGATATCTTCCACCATCAGTACATGCTGCCCCGTAATAGTACTATCAAGGTCTTTGGTTATTTGCACCACATGGGCATCACTACCATAGCGCGATATGGCCATAAAATCAGGGATAACGGGGAGAGAAAGATTCTGCATCAAGTCAGACATGAAGCAAACGACGCCCTTCAGGATTCCTACCAGCACCAACTTCTCACCGGCATAGTCCTGAGATATGCGCTTGGCCAAAACCCTGACCCTGCGCTGAATCTGTGTATGGCTATACAAAACGTGTTCGACCCCCTCAGTTTTAGCTTCACCCGCAAAGCCATAACCATATTTAGCAAGGAGCCTGGTATAATCATTCTTATTCAGCAGCTTAATATTAATCCCGGGATAAAGTTCCCTCAGGCGACGCACCTTTCGATTTTTTTCAGTTATCAGACTTTGCTTCAACGTAGTCAATTCAACATAGAGGTCCATCTCAGAGAGATAAAAATCTGGAGTGAACATTTCAGCCACCCCGTTCTTTCCCCAGCGGAGAGGAAAAGCGCGAGGTTCATACAACCACTCGATGCGGTAGAAATCCAGCAGCTTGGCAAATTCCCCCTCGCTGGGGTGAGCAAAGTTGGTCGGCCGCAAGGCACTGGTGGGCAATTGAGGCACCTGAGGCTCTATTCGCTCCTTATCTGACTTGTAGCCCTTCTCCAGCAAGCGGTACAGTTCCATCTTTTCAAATAAGAGGGCACATATATCAGCAACGCTAAGAAGAAAACTCCTGTCAGATTCGGAGAATTCCTGAGGTTCCCGGGTGTAAATTCTGATCTCGCCAACAACTTCGCCATTTTTAGTGATGGGAACTCCAAGGATAGAAGATATTCCCTGGTCCCTATCCTCTTCAGGATATTGAATCCCGTGCGTCACGGCAATATCAGCAATATCAGCAATATATACTATTCTTCCATCGAGTATGTCGGGAAGACTCTTGCGCGCATCAAGGGGGCCCTTCCTGAGAAAAAGATCGCTTAAACCATAAGCGCCTACGGTAACCAGATATCTCTTCAGAGGATTGAGGAACAAAATGCGACATCCCTGCCCGTGCACCGTCTTGGCAGCGCTTTTAGCTATAGAATTGCCGATTTTCCTCAGGCCAAAGGCCGAATTGGATACCTTACTTATCTGTTTAAGTGCTGGGTAATAGTTGCCGCTCATCACACCTCCTGGCTCAATCTACCTTTATATCTTCCACCTCGATCATCCTTTCCGCGATGAAAGATAAGCTAGGCCTTCAGCCACATTTAGTAAAACCACATTCAAGACAAATATTGCAACCTTCCTGGTAAATTAAAGGCCCTCCGCACTCAGGACACTGGCCTGCCCCACGCATATCAGAACCGGAATTCGAGACCTGCGAGTTCAAACTCTCGCCCCCGTGATCAGATACAATATATTCAGATTCATAGCGCACATGATCAGCAGCCTCTTGCTTGACGTACTTCTCGAGAACTCCAGCAATGGCATCAGCACAGGACATAACAGCATGACCTTGCTCCCACGAAATAGAGGGGCAACGAATGCCACGCAGTTGCCTAACGACAGAATCCAGGTCCATGCCGGACCTCAAGGCCAGCGAGATGAGACGGCTGATAGCCTCGAGTTGTGCCGCAGCACAGCCGCCAGCTTTCCCCAGAGTAGAAAAAACCTCGCATATTCCAGCTTCATCAAAATTCACCGTCACATAAATGTAACCACATCCCGTATTCACTCTCTCGGTTACACCTCTAGTAATTTTAGGCCGCTTCCTGGGAGTGACCCCTGTCCCTGTCTCCTCCACCACCTTTCCCACAGAAAGAACTTGTCCCTCACGACTTCTGTCTCGATAGATGGTGATTCCTTTTAATCCCTCATGATAGGCCATCATATACACCTGCCTGACGTCTTCAGGAGTCGCTTCATAAGGAAAATTCACCGTCTTGGATACAGCACTATCGGTATATCGCTGAAAAGCTGCCTGTATCCCGACATGCCACTCCGGAGATATATCATGAGCAGTAACAAAGACTTTCTCGAGCTCTTCAGGAAGGTCCACAACCCCTTTTCCCTTCTTCCCTTCTGCCAATCCTTTCATCAACTCCGCAGAATAAAATCCCTCTTTCTTGGCCCTCTCCTCAAAGTGAGGATTAACTTCAACGAACTCTTCACCCCCCAGAATGTGGCGCACGTAACTCAAGGCATACAGGGGCTCGATTCCACTGGAACAGTTGGCAATTATGCTCAAACTACCGGTAGGGGCAACGGTAGTTCTAGAAGCATTACGAAATCTGGGCCCACCAGCCACATCATAAATACTGCCTTCAAAGGCAGGGAACTCCCCCCTCTGTTCAGCCAGTGACATGGAGGCTTTATCCGCCTCTTCAGATATGAACCGCATGACCTGCTCCGCCGTATCGATTGCCCTCTTGCTATTATAAGGAATGTTAAGCTGAACCAGCATATCGGCAAAACCCATTACGCCCAATCCTATCTTCCTGGTAGCCCGTGTTCTCTCCGTTATCTCAGGCAAAGGGAAGAGGTTCACATCGATAACATCATCGAGAAATCGTACAGCCAGGCCAACGATGCAAGCCAGTCTATCATAATCGATCTGGGCCGCGCCGCCATTCCGGCAAATCACCATTTTCGCCAGGTCTATAGAGCCCAGGTTACAGGATTCATAGGGAAGCAGTGGCTGTTCCCCGCAGGGATTGGTACTTTCGATCCTGCCAAGATTGGGAGTGGGGTTATACTGGTTTATCCGATCGATAAACACAATGCCTGGATCACCGGTGCGCCAGGCCATGCTAACTATTTTGTCAAAAACCTCTCCGGCGTCGAGCTTACCCGCTATCTCTCCAGTTCTTGGATTTGTTAAATTGTAGTCTGTTCCCTTCTTTACCGCCTCCATGAATTCATCGGTAACAGCGACTGAGAGATTAAAATTGGTCAAGTTTTGCAAGTTTTCCTTAGCGGTAATGAATTTCAAAATATCGGGGTGCTCGACATTGAGTACAGCCATATTGGCTCCGCGGCGCATACCACCCTGCTTGATAACGTCGGTGGTGATATCCAGGACTCGCATAAAGGAAATAGGGCCACTTGCTATACCACCGGTAGAGCCAACCCTGTCCTTCTCGGGTCTAAGCCGGGAAAAGGAGAAACCCGTGCCTCCACCACTCTTATGGATTAAGGCGGTAGACTTGACAGCATCAAAAATCGACTCCATGGAATCGCCAATTGGAATGACGAAACAAGCCGATAACTGTCCCAATTCTCGCCCCGCATTCATCAGCGTGGGCGAATTGGGCAAGAACTCAAGGTTCGCCATTATCTGATAGAACTTCTCCTCCCAGAAGGAAACGTCCGCCCGGGAATCATAAAGCTTCTCTGCGGAGGCAATATGCCGGGATACGCGGCGAAACAGATCTTCGGGGGTTTCAATGACGTCTCCTTCGGAATCTTTCTTCAGATATCTTCTCTCCAGCAATCTCAAGGCATTGTCGCTCAACACAATCCCCGAAACGGCCCGGCTCCTTGCCTGGGGCAAAAGCTCCTCAATCGCAGAAACGCCCTCCATCGTATCCCTGACCTCCAGAGAAGAACCAGAAGGCCCACCTCGCGGTGAAATGAATTCTTCCATTCCGGGCAAAGGTTGCGCCGCTCCCAAACGTTGGCTCAGTTGCTCGGTAAAATTCTCCAGAAAGGCTCTATCGCTGACACCCAGTGATTCAGCGGCAGAGAAAACAGCTTTGGCTACCCTATCTTTGCGAATAGCTCCCTCCCTACCTTTCTTGCCTGCTCTGGACATCTTTCTGCTACTGAGAAACCCCCTGGAGATTCACCGCCCCGGGAGATAATGGCGATAAGCGATTTGCCGAAACGTCGATTCCCCTGGAAGCCAAGTTATCCACCGCCTGCTTCAGCTCTCCTATATCGGCAAACTCGCGGTAAATGCTGGCAAAACGGATATACGCTATGTGATCCATCTCCTTCAAACCCTCCATAACCAGGTCTCCAATGAGAGAACTGGGAATTTCACTTTTCCCCTCCTGGTAGACTTCAGCCTCAACGCTGTCTACAAGCTTATCAACCGAACCCATGGGCAAAGGCCGTTTTTCACAAGCCTTCCGAATGCCACGAAAGAGCTTATCTCTATCAAATCCCTCTCGCCGCCGGTCCTTCTTGACCACAAAAATGCTGTGTGGCTGTACGCGCTCATAGGTAGTAAACCTGGCAGCACACCGAAGGCACCTCCTCCGCCTGCGCACCCCTGCATCCACCGCCCGTGAATCTATCACTTTAGATTCCACTGCCCCACAAGATGGACACTTCACTGCTTCACCACAAATTGTATTATGTGGTTAGTCTAACACTAAATATAGTAAAAAACAACCGTTTTGCCTCTATTTGAAAGGAAAAGCGCCCTGAATGAAATACCGTCACCACCACACGTCACCCTCCGACTGAGGGGCACACCTCTATAAGATTTAAGAACTTGGGTTAGTTCTCAACACCGCTTCCTCTGCAACCAGGGCAATCCTTATTCACATCTCGCAGAGAACAGGAGAGGGGAGTTGCGATAGCTCCCCTCTCTCACAGCAGCAAAATTCAGACTCACCACTTGGAGACCTTGGACGCATCAGGGAAAGTCGCTCTATTAGTAGTCAAAGAACCGCCTATGACGTTGTCCGACGCAGGAAAGCTCTTGGAGCGACGCAAGAAGGAAGGCACATCCAGAACCTCAGAATCGTTTTTTATCAGGTGACGCAGTTCATCAGTGGTAGCTTTTCTCTTGCCGTACTGGGTAACAAAGCCCGTTGCGATAATGGTAAGTTCGATCTCGCCATCCATCTTGGGGTCAAATACCACGCCAAAGATTATGTTGGCACCAGGGTCAACCGCCTGGGCAATCACCTGAGCAGCCTCATTACACTCAAACAGAGTAAGGCTCGTCCCTCCGGTAATATTGAACAACACTCCCTTGGCACCCGCTATGGACACATCAAGCAGAGGGCTCGCCAGTGCTTCCTTGGCGGCTTCAGCCGCACGGTTTTGCCCACTGGCTCTCCCCGCGGACATCCATGCAGGACCAGCATCTTTCATTACCGCCTTGATGTCAGCGAAATCGAGATTAATTAAGCCAGGGACGGTAACTACTTCTGAGATGGCTTTAACCCCCAGGCGCAGGGCATCGTTTGCCAGTCCGAAGGCACTATCCACAGTCGTCTTGGCATCACAGAGTTGCAGTAAGCGATCGTTAGGAAGAATAATCAGCGTATCGACCTTTTCACTCAAATGCAGCAAGCCCTCTTCCGCCACCCTCGCCCTGTTTGCTCCCTCAAAAGTAAATGGTTTCGTTACAACCGCAATGGTAAGAGCCCCGGACTGCTTGGCAACCTCAGCTACGACAGGAATACCTCCCGTACCTGTACCACCCCCCATGCCTGCAGTGACAAACACCATGTCGGCTCCTTCAACAACGGCCTCTATTTCCTGCCGGCTCTCTTCCGCTGCTTTGCCACCAACCTTATGGTCACCTCCAGCACCCAATCCCCGCGTTAACCTTTCCCCCAGTTGAATCCTGGTGGACGCTTCGGCCAGGGACAATGCCTGCCCGTCGGTATTCATGGCTACGAAATCAACCCCTCTTATCCCCTCCCTCACCATACGGGTGATGGCATTGCTCCCACCCCCACCAATACCTATGGCCTTGATCTTCGCTACTCCTGGAGTATAAATCTGCTTAGCCATTTTAACCTCCTTATCTTATCTTCAAATTAACTACGAAAGAACTTCTTGACAAAACCGACTATGGAGCTCCAAGGACCACTTCTGTGCAGCTTGATTTCCGAACTGGTCTTTCCACCCACCTGCCACAGAACCAATCCCAGCGTGGTAGCATAGGCTGGGTCGTGGAGAATATCTGAGATGCCGTAGATGCCCACGTTCAAGGGTCTGCCTATCCGCACCGGCATTTGCAACACCTCTTGTCCCAGCACATCAAGTCCGGAGAGATTGGATGTACCCCCGGTGAGAACCAAACCATGCGGAGCCAGAGTACGGTAATCGGTGGTAGGCATCTCCAGGAGCGTCAGTTGCAGTAACTCTTCCATTCGAGAGCGAATGATGCCACAAAGACTTCGATAAGAAGCGCTGTGTCCATTTGTGCCAACCCTGGTGGTCTCCTCGATCTCCAGGCTTGGAGTCACATCTGCATACTGCTTTTTCACCTTCTCTGCAATCTCAAAAGGCAAGCCCAAACCAATCGAGAGATCGCTGGTTACCTGATACCCTGCTACAGGAATAATTGCAGTATGGTAGATACTCCCACCCTTAAATACAGCGACATCGGTAGTACCACCACCAATATCAGCCATAATCACACCAATTTCCCTTTCCTCTGGAGTCAACACGGCCTCAGCACTGGCTAGAGGTTCCAGTACCAGGTCTTCAACGTCAATTCCGATGCTCCGGATGCACTTGACCAGATTTTGGATCGAGGTTATCGAAGCAGTGATGATGTGAGTTTCCACATCCAGCCTGGTACCGTGCATGCCCACGGGCTCCTGCACCTTTTCTTGTCCATCGAGAGCATAATAGCGGGGAATAGCATGTAACACCCGCTTACCCTCGGGAACGGAAACGCTGCGCGCCGCTGACAATACCCGTTTAAGATCCTGAGGACGCACCAGCCGGTCATCCCTGGGAATAGATATAACTCCCCTGTTGTTCAAGCTGGTTATATGTCTGCCAGTGACTCCTACATATACAGATTCTATGCGCGTTCCGCTGATTCTCTCTGCCTCTTTTATTGAAGCAGAGATAGAACGTTTGGCTTCATCCATATTGACTACTATCCCTTTGTGCAAACCGTGACTGGGTACTATTCCCACTCCTAGAACTTCGATGTCATTTGGTGCTTTGGCGTTGGCCACGATGGTGGCAATTTTAGTCGTGCCCACGTCAATAGCAGAAAATATCTTCCTTGCTTTGGCCATTTTCCACCTCCTTATTCTCGTGGATGTTGCCTTTTCAATTGAGCCGCTCGGCTATTCTTAATTTAGCGCTACGGCTACGCAGGTTGGATTTTATCTCCAACGAAGTAGGGCTAATGGCCTTCCTTGAAATGAGCCTTAAGGTAGGGGTATGCCCGCGGCGATTTACCATCGCTCCTGAGGGACATAAGCAACTGCTGGCTTCACAGTGCATAAACTGTTTGACTATGCGGTCCTCCAGGGAGTGATAGCTGACAACTGCCAATCTCCCGCCGGGACGAAGGAGGCTAATAGTTTGCTTCAATGCCATCTCCAGGCTCTGTAGTTCGCTATTGACTGCAATGCGAAGGGCCATGAATGTCCTGGTAGCTGGATGAATTCTGGAACGTTTGCCTCCAAGAGCCTGCTCAACAACTCGAGCAAGCTGCAGCGTTGTAGAAATGGGGCGATTCTGTACAATAAGATGCGCTATCCGCCGGTAATGGCGCTCCTCACCATATTCTTTAACGATTCGGCCCAGTTCCCGTTCAGAGAAGCCATTGACGATATCGGATGCGGTCAACTCCTGTCCCGAGTCAAATCTCATATCCAGGGCAGCTTCCCGTTGAAAACTAAAGCCTCGCTGGGCCGTGTCCAGTTGCAGGGAGGAAACACCAAGGTCGAAAAGAATACCATCGACTGGATAGAAATGGTACTTTATGCAGATAACTTTGAGATCGGTGAACCTTTCATTGACCAGAGTAACCGCCGCCTCATATTTTTCAAGCCTGCTTTCAGCTACTCTCAATGCCCCGGCATCAACATCGATACCCAAAAGCCTTCCCGATGGAGAAATTCGCTTCAATATGGCTGCGGCATGCCCTCCTAACCCCACAGTACAGTCAACGAAGTACCCTCCCGGCCAAGGCCGCAATCCCTCGACTGTCTCACGAAGCAAGACGGGGATATGTACGGGCAAAGAGCCGTTTAAATTCACAATTGCGCTCCAAAATTCTCAATTATTTCTGACGCCTGTTTCTCATCTTCAGCTACCTCTTTCTCCCACAACTCCTTATTCCAGAGTTCTACATAGCTATTAACTCCCACGACGATCACTGTATCGCCAATTTCAGCATAGCTACGCAGTGAGGGAGACAACACTATCCTGCCCTGCCCATCGAAGACAGCATCGGAAGCAGAACCAAAAATAGCGCGGTTCAGTTTTCTTAACCTGGCAGGAGTCACTGCCTGCGCAGCCAGGCTATCAGCCAACCTCTTACCCTCGGCTATAGGGTAAGCTGCAATGCATTTCTCCGTCCCCTTAATCAACATCACGCCCTCTTTCATTTGCCGTCTGAATTTGGGGGGCAGTGGTAACCTGCCCTTTTCGTCAACTTTATATTCATGTTCGCCAAAAAACATATCTCTCACCTCAAATCCCGGGCATCCTTTTCATTTTCATTACTCCAAACAAACACCACTCCCCACCTGCCCTCTCACTATCTCCTTTTTCTACCCCTTATTCCCCCTTTTTCCCCACACATCAATTGTAAGCACTACACCCTCTACTTTGTCAAGTGCTTTTGTGCCTCCTTCAGGCAAAATCTACAATTTCCCCGGCTTTTCTTATGTACTTCTATATGCTAAGATGAGCGACTTGGGCTTCATATCAGGCACAAAAGACAGCTCTAACAGACTACAGATTAGCGAAGGACCTTTTTAAGCAATCAAATGCATATCGACATATTTTGCCTTTTCCCCGAAATGTTGGATTCTCCCCTGGAACAAAGCATCATCAAGAGAGCCAGGGAGAAGGGTCTGGTAGAGATCACCGCTCACAACATTCGGGACTATACCCATGACAAACATCACACCGTAGATGACTATTCTTACGGAGGTGGACCGGGGATGGTGCTCAAACCAGAACCCATCTTCGAGGCAGTGGATACGATAAAGCAGCGAATTCCTGCAGTAGAAGTGCCCATCGTCTTGCTCACTCCAGCGGGCAGGCTGTTCAATCAAAGGATTGCTCTGGAGATGGCATCTTCATCCCACCTGATGCTAATCTGCGGCCACTACGAAGGCATTGACGAAAGAGTGCGTGAACACCTCGCTACCGATGAGATCAGCCTTGGCGACTATATCCTCAGCGGAGGTGAAACAGCCGCCATCGTATTGATAGATGCCGTAGTCAGACTCATACCAGGAGTGCTCGGCTCGGAAATGTCATTAAATACTGACTCCCACACCAATAATTTGTTAGAATATCCCCAGTACACCCGACCCCCGGTATACCGGGATTGGGAAGTGCCGCCAATTTTGTTTTCGGGAAACCATAGAGAGATCGATGAATGGAGGAGAAGGAAAGCTATCTTACGCACATGCGAACGGCGCCCTGACCTGTTAGAAAGGGCAAATCTTAGCCCAGAGGAGAAACAATGGATATTCGAGAGCTTGTCGAGCCCAAAATAAACCACAGTGTGCTTCAGGCATCCGCAGGAGACACGGTCAAAGTCAGCATCAAGACTACCGAGGGAGATAAGGAACGGTTGCAGCATTTCCAGGGAATGGTCATACGGGTAAGGAAAGGAGTTGATGGAGGAAGTTTGACTGTAAGGAAAGTTAGCTATGGCGTCGGGGTAGAGTATACCTTCCCCGCTCAATGTGTTTCTCTCCAGGACATCGAAATCCTCAAACGGGGCAAGGTGCGCCGCGCCAAACTTTACTACATGCGGCAGTTGAGCACCAAGCAAGGCAGGTTAAAGGAAAGACCAGACAAAAAAAAGGCACAAATTGCTATCCCAGAAGAGGAAATTTCTTCGACCTCTCCCGATTCCCAAGCGTCACAAAACGATGAATGAAATATGCCGAGGTAGCGGTTAACTCTCCGGCAACGCATCGCACATATTGTTACGCTATCCCCGAGCACCTGAAGGTCAAGCCAGGACAGGCAGTCTGGGTTCCCTTTGGCTCCAGGACCATTCAGGGCATCGTTGTTGAACTCAACGAACAGCCCTCAGTAGAAACAGTTAAAGAGCTATCCGGTGTCACCGGCCTCCTGCCTCTGCTCACACCCGCGCAACTTGAACTTGCCCGATGGATGAGCAAGCGCTACTTTTCCCCTCTCTTCGAGTGCCTGGCTTTGATGTTCCCACCCAATTTCCAGCATAGATTCACCACTTATCTTCAGACAACCCGCATCCAACCAGGCCAACCGTCACTTACCCCAGAAGAAAAAAACGCCCTTGCATTCATAAACGGTGGAAACAAGGTAAGCCTGCATGCTCTAGAGAAAAAATTCGGCACACACAGAGCCAGCCAACTTATTGCCTCTCTCCTTCAAGATGGTCTGGTAACGAAAACCTGCGAGTTAAAGCCCCCCAGGGCAAAGCCAAAATCATGCACTTACCTCAAACTCGAGAGAGAAAGTAACGAAATTGACGCTGAAATCAACAAACTGAACAAATCCAGGGCCTTCAAGCAAGCAGAGCTGCTGAGTTTCCTGGACAAGCAAGACCGCTCCATCTCTATCAAAGAAGCTCAAAAATGCGTCAATTGCTCCCCGAAATCGATAAGGTCACTGGAACAACGCGGCCTCATATCCATGGAGAGCATCAACGTAAGGAGAGATCCTCTAGCCCGCTTAACCATCGCCCACGCCACGCCCCCACCATTGACCCCTTCACAGGAAATTGCCTGCAAATCCATTGAGGAGAAACTGCAAAACGGCCGCAACGACCCATCGCCCATATTTCTCCTGTTCGGCGTCACCGGCAGTGGCAAAACCGAACTCTACCTGCAAGCTCTAAGCAGGATAGTCTCCTTGGGCAAGCGGGGTATTTGCCTCATTCCTGAAATCGCCTTAACCACTCAAATGGTGGAACGCTTTGCCAGTCGTTTCCCCGGACGCGTGGCAATACTGCACAGCAAGCTCTCTCCCGGCGAACAACTCGACGAATGGCAAAGGATACAGGAAGGAAGATGTGACGTCGTCATTGGCCCCAGAAGCGCTTTATTCTCCCCACAACCCAATTTAGGGCTTATCATTATAGACGAAGAGCATGAATGGACCTATAAACAGGAGGACAAGTCTCCCCGTTACCACTCCCGCGATGTAGCCCTCAAACTTGCAGAACTCCACGGTGCCGCTGTAATTCTGGGAAGTGCTACACCAGACATCGATAGCTTTCACCGGGCACAACAAGGCAAATATCACCTGCTTACTATGAAAGAGCGCATTACTTCTCGCGGTTACTCGCCTCTGCCACAAGTAAGCATAGTGGATTTAAAGGAAGAACTTAAAAGAGGAAACACCAATCTCTTAAGCGATTCTCTGGCCAGCGCTATCAGGGAAGCCCTGGAAAGAGAGGAACAGGTGATTCTGTTCCTCAACCGCCGCGGGGCTACCACCTTTGTCCAGTGCCGCCGCTGTCATTTCGTCTTCCGCTGCCCCCGTTGCTCTATAGCTCTTACCTGCCATGCGGTGGAAGGAAAGCTGTTCTGCCATCGCTGCAACTACTCCATCCCGGTGCCTTCAGCCTGTCCCCGGTGCTCCAGTACCAACCTCAATTTCCTGGGGGTGGGCACACAAAGAGTAGAAGAAGAGGTAAAATGTCTTTTCCCGGAGGCAAGAATCCTCCGCTGGGATAAAGACACGGTCACCCGGAGATATGCCCAGGAGGAACTGTTGCGAGATTTCCGCGAGCACAAGGCAGACATACTGATCGGCACACAGATGATCGCCAAAGGGTTAGACCTGCCCCAGGTAACGGTGGCAGGAATAATCATGGCCGACACAGGACTCAATTTCCCCGATTTTCGTGCAGGAGAGCGCACCTTTCAGTTGTTGTGTCAAGTGGCGGGCCGGGCCGGGCGTGGCCCCAGGGGAGGGAAAGCCATCATCCAGACATATGCCCCCGAAAACTATGTCATTCAGTTCGCCGCCAAACACGACTACCCCGGATTCTACCAGCAAGAGATGAATTACCGGCAACAGTACAATTATCCCCCCTTCAGTCATCTCGTTCGCCTGATATATACCCACTCCAGTAACAGCCGCTGCCAGCTGGCAGCAGAAAGAATGAGACAGATGGTCCTGAAAGAAAAAGGAAGCCAGGCCATGAATGACCTGGGCCTGATTGGGCCCTTACCTGCATTCAATGCCAGGGTGCGAGGCAAGTATCGATGGCAACTCCTGCTCCGTGGAGATGACCCGTCAAGGATACTCCAGAAATTAACTCTGCCACAGGGCTGGACTATAGATGTTGACCCCATAGGACTATCTTGAACGAACAAATCCCTCGATGAGATTTGCCAATGCAATTGCAAAGCTCTATACTTTATAACCTATGTTAGCAGGGCAAGATTATTATCAGGTGCTGGGAGTGCTTCGCGATGCCAGTGAAGACGAGATCAAGAAGTCTTTTCGTAAATTAGCTTTCCAGTATCATCCTGACCGCAACAAAGATCCAGAAGCCGAAGCCAGGTTTAAGGAGATAAACGAAGCTTACCAGGTTCTTTCCGTTTCTGAAAAGCGGAGCAGTTATGACCGCTATGGCAGAGTGGTGGAAGATGGGGAGACTCCCGATTTCAACTTTGGCGGACTGGGAAGCATTTTTGAATCTTTCTTCGGGGGTTTTGCTGACACCCCCTTCGGGAACCCCCCCCAGCATATCCCGCAAAAAGGCAACGACCGGCACGGACATCTCGCGCTTTCTTTCGAAGAAGCTTCTTTCGGATGCAAAAAAGAGGTGGAGATACAACGTATCGAAGTATGCCCCTCATGCCAGGGTAGTGGCAGCCAGCCAGGAACGAGACCTCAAAGCTGCCCCGAGTGCCGCGGCACAGGCCAGGTAAAGAGAATACAGCAGAGTATATTTGGCCGCTTCGTTCACATGACCACCTGTCCCCGGTGCCAGGGCAATGGCACCGTGATAACCAATCCCTGTTCTCAGTGCCATGGAAACGGAATTATAAAAGCAAAGCGCAAATTGACAGTAGACATACCCGCGGGGGTAGATCAGAACTACCAGATTCTCCTCAGCAACGAGGGCGATGCCGGCTCATATGGAGGCCCACCCGGCGACTGCTACTTCACGCTTTCAGTTAAACCACACCAGCTATTCCACAGAGAACAGGACGATATCTCCTATGAAATCCCCATCAATCTCACTCAGGCTGTTCTGGGCGGTGAGATAGATATCCCTTCTCTGGAAGGCACGCTTAGTCTTAAGATACCTCCAGGTTCTCAAAGCGAGAAAATTTTCCGCATCAAAGGCCAGGGAATTCCCCACGTTAAGGGAAGGGGAAGGGGAGACCTCCTTGTCCAGATCAAAGTAGTCACACCCGAGCATCTGGACAAAAACCAACGCCGCCTCTTTGAAGAACTGTCCAGGATACTACCCAAGCCCAAAACACCGCAAGCTTAATTCACTTCCTTTCCGGAGGTGCCATCCAGTCCCCATTTCTCTAAATTCGACGTTTTGCCTTCTCAATCAGAAAGATGTGGAATCCGAGAAGAGGCAGCTCCGCCCGGAGTGTGTGGAGGTTGATGGTATATAGCAGACCCCGTAATCGCAATTTTAATTTCCCCAACGGGCAAATCGCGAAACAAGATGTCATAGACGACATCCGCAATGGGCAATTTCACCTGGAGTTCCTGCGTCAGGCGGTGAAGTGCCTCCGCAGTATAAACTCCTTCGGCAATTTGTGTCATGGAAGCGCGTATCTCAGACAGAGGATGCCCCCTGCCCAATTCATAGCCAACATAATGATTTCGGCTGAGATTCCCGGCGCAAGTGGTTATCAAATCCCCCAGTCCAGCCAGGCCATGAAAGGTACCGGCATCAGCTCCTAAAGACACTCCCAGTGAGACAAGTTCATTCCACCCGTAGGTGATGAAGGCAGACTTAGCATTATCCCCCAACCCCAGGCCATCTATCATCCCCGCCCCCAGGGCCACAATGTTCTTCAAGGCGCCGCACAATTCCGTCCCCACGACATCCACGCTGGTAAAAAGGCGAAAACTAGCGCATTCCATCATCTCGCGGGCCTTCTCAGCAACCGCTATATCCCGGGAAGCAACTATCGAAGCAGCAGGCAACCCCCGAGCGATTTCTTTAGCTAAATTGGGCCCGGACAGAACGCAAATCCGCCCCCTCAACTCAGATGAAATTTCCTCTGCCATCACCTGCGACATCCTTTTTCCCGTATCAACTTCCAGGCCCTTCGCAGCACTCAGCAGTAACATGGTGCTGTCAAGATAATCCCTGGTTACAACGACATTTTGTCTCAGTTTCTGAGAGGGCACTGCCCAAATCACCAGGTCAGCTGAATCTAAAGCTTCCTCCACGCTACTGGTAGAAGAGTAACTGTGGTTGCTCCTGTTTAATGCTTTAGCCTCTGCCTCACTCCGGGTCCAGACCCTTACCCATGCCCCCCTACCACACAGCAGGACAGCCAGAGCATCTCCCCAGGTAGTATTACCTATAATTGCAACTCTAGCCATTACTAGAAGAGCTGGCGCTCTGTCCCCCGACTCAGTCTCTTAACGTTATCCCAGTGCCGCCAAATAACCAGCACCGCACCAACCAGCCCATACAAAAGATATATCAAGGGTAAACTGTAAGCGCTGCATAGAGGAATCATCAGGCAGCAAGTAGCTGCAACCCCTAGGATAGACCCCAGTGACATGCGCTTGCTGCCCAGCGCTACCGCAGCCCAAACCTCAACACCCAGCAAAGCTGCCGGAGGATAAATGGCAAACATCGTCCCAAAAAATACGGTAACTCCCCTGCCCCCCTTGAATTTGGCGAACACAGGCCAATTATGCCCCACAAGCACGCTTAATCCAGTCATAACCTGCGCCACCTGCCAGTCAAGCGAAAGACTGCCCAACAACAAAACACCTTCCCCCACAATCGCTTTGGCCAGCAAGACCGCACCAAGCGCCTTGACCACATCAAGAACCATGGTCAATGCGCCGAACCTGGTGCCGGCAGCTCTCATCACATTTGTAGCGCCGGTTTTGCCACTTCCTTGTTCTCTCACATCGACGCCCCTGGCCAATTTGCCCACTATCAACCCGAAGGGGATGGAGCCAAAAAGATAGCCCGCAACTACTGCAACAACAAACCTGGTTATTATCATGCACACATTACCGCTAGTTTCCCCTATTTTTACTCTTATACTTATTGAAGATCAACCGCAGGGGGGACCCACGAAAACCAAATTTGCGGCGCAGCCGTTTTTCCAGATAGCGCTGGTAAGAAGGATAGACCAGTTGCGGGTCGTTGACCGACAGAATAAAGGTTGCCAGACTGGTTTCATCCTGGTAAGCCTTAACAATGCGCAAACGTCTCATTCCCTTTGCAACCGGGTGGCTTTCATCCACTGCCTGCTTAATCACCCTCTCAATTACCCGCTGCGACAATCGCTTCCGACTTTGCTGCCATATAGCCCACGCTCCAGGCAATATCCTGCTTATCCCGGTCCCCTTTTTAGCAGAAACGTAGAGGAAAGGAACATAAGAGAGGAACTTGAACCGCCACAAAATGAAAGCCTGAATCTCCTTCTTCTGTGTCGCAGGAACAAGATCCCACTTGTTCACCACCACCACTATGCTTTTGCCAACTTCAACAATATAGTTAGCGATATGCATATCTTGAGCGGTAACAAACTCAGTGGCATCAATCAGCAACAGGGCAACATCACAGCGATCAATAGCCTGGAGGGAACGGAGCAAACTATAATACTCAACACCCCGACCAACTCGCCCCCGCCGTTTAATGCCTGCAGTATCGATAAGTAGAACTTCCTTATCCACCCACCGAACCACTGCATCTAAAGAATCCCTGGTCGTGCCAGGAACTTCATCGACAATAGCTCTCTCCTCGCCCAACAAAGCATTCAACAACGTTGATTTGCCTGCATTTGGTTTCCCCACAATAGCCAGCTTCATATCCTGCAGCCCGGGTGAAGGTTCCCCAAACTGCTCGGGAAGAAGTGCCACGACCGTTTCCATTAGCCTGTCCATCCCCAGGTTGTGGTAGGCGCTCACAGGTATGGGCTGCCCCAGCCCGAGACGATAGAAGTCAGCAATCTGATTTTCCTTCCCGCGAGCATCCATTTTATTTACAGCCAAGGTGATGGGCTTGCCTGCTCTGCGCAGAATTTCAGCTATTTCCTCATCTGCAGCAATAACCCCCTCCTTACCATCCACAAGAAAAATTATGGCATCCGCCTGAGAGACGGCTCTTTCTATTTGATGCGCCACCTTTTGCTGCAAAGGTATCTCCGCCGGTTGAAATGAAAAGTCAGACAAATAACCACCGGTGTCGATCAACGTCATCTCTCTCCCCTGCCACGTAACGGATGCGAGAACGCGGTCCCTCGTCGTCCCTGGCAAATCTGCCACCACCGCCAGGCGCTTCCCCGCTAAACGGTTAAGCAGGGTGGATTTGCCTACGTTAGCTCTGCCCGCAATAGCAATTACAGATTTCGCCATTTTCTGATATCCTTATCGCAAAAGCACCCTGGCCAGCAGCGATTTCTGAAGGTGAAGCCTGTTCTCTGCCTGGTCAAAGACCACCGACCTGGAATCCTCCAGCAGATTATCTGAAATCTCCTCCCCGTGGTGAGCAGGAAGGGGATGCATAAATAAAACATCCGCCGCAGCCAGGTCCAACAGTTTCTCTTCCACCCGATAACCGGAGAAAATCTCACGACGCCTGTCCACTTCTGCCTCCTGCCCCATACTAATCCATACATCGGTATATACTACATCAGCGCCCTTAACTGCCTCCTCCGGGGCATCAGCCAATTCAATCTGGCTGCCACTGGAGGCAGCGAACTCCCTGCCCCTCTTCAATATGCCCTGACCAATCTCATAGCCAGAGGGAGAGGCAATGCGAAAGTTCATGCCGGTAAGCGTAGCGGCGAGAAACAAACTGTTGGCCACGTTATTGCCATCACCAACAAATGCTACCGTCAACCCAGAGAGTTTACTTTTCTTCTCGTATATAGTGAGCAGGTCGGAGAGAGCCTGGCATGGATGCTCCAAATCAGACAGCGCATTAATAACGGGCACGGATGAATACTCGGCCAAAGTAGACAGCGTTCCGTGATAGAACGTTCGAGCAACAATGCCGTCAAAATAGCGACTGAGTACTCTGGCCACGTCAGAAACCGGTTCCCTCCGCCCCATGCCCACTTCATCCGGAGCCAAATACACGGCATGACCTCCCATCTGGTGCATGGCCAGATCAAAGCTAACTTTGGTCCGCAAGGAAGGCTTTTCGAAAAGAAGGGCCAGGGCCATTCCGGAGAGGGAATTCTCTCTCCGCCCCTGCTTCATAAGCAGGGCTTGCTCGATAAGCCGGTCAACTTCCCCTCGGTCAAGGTCACATATTGAAAGCAGATCCTTCTTCATCGGCTAACTCCATGATACAAGCATATCAACCGGTCCACACCATTCCTGCCGCAGGGAATTAAGCAGAAACGCAAGAAAGAGATACGCTATGCCTTAGATTTTCTCCAGGTCAAAAGAGTAACTTTCAATGACAGGGTTAGCCAGCAACTCATGACACATCCGGCCGATTCTCTCTCGTG
This sequence comes from Dehalococcoidia bacterium, assembly GCA_021162545.1. Lineage (GTDB taxonomy): Bacteria > Chloroflexota > Dehalococcoidia > GIF9 > AB-539-J10 > M55B177. The sequence goes on from JAGGYM010000003.1 coordinate 26,599, forward strand.
TTTTGTCCATCCCGTCTCCATCTATCTTTATCTCGATATACTTTCCTGCCCGAACCTGCGATACCTCACTGAAGCCCAGGTTATGCAACGCCCCTTTGATAGTCAAACCTTGAGGATCGTTAACCGTGGGTTTTAAAATCACATAAACTTTCGCCAAATACATAACAGCATTCCTCACTTGCTCATCTAAATAATCTAGACAGTTAGTCTATCATAGACTTCACGGTACCTTCTCGCCGTTTCTTCAATTACCTCCTGGGGCAATGCAGGAGATGGTGGTTCTTTATCCCACCCCGAAGATACGAGCCAGTCGCGAACCGACTGCTTGTCAAAATTATGCTGGCAAACTCCCACCCTGTACTGATCAGCATCCCAGAAGCGGCTGGAATCGGGCGTCAGCAATTCATCCACAAGGATCAACTCGCCCTTCGTTAAACCGAACTCCAACTTGGTATCCGCAATCACAATTCCTTTGCCCTGGGCATAATTCCGAGCATAGTTGTAAATGAGCAGACTCTTTGCTTCCAGTTCCCCGATTAAAGGCCGTAAGCCAAGTTCACTCACGTCCTGCTCCGTCAAAGGCTGGTCATGCCCCACCTCGTTCTTGGTAGTAGGAGTAAATATGGGGTTGGGCAATTCCTGACTTTCTCTCATCCCGGGAGGCAAGACTATCTTGCCAACCCAGCCCGTCTTTTCATATTCTTCCCAGGCTGACCCCGCAAGGTAACCTCGCACGACGCACTCTACAGGAATGCGCTCAGTTTTGGTAACGAGCATTGAGCGATCTATCAGGTAGTCGGGCAATTCGCCAGAATAACTCCAGTGAGCCTTCATTTCCTCCAGAACAGCTGCGCTATCAACTGCTCGAATAAGGTGGTTGGGCATGAAGTGCCTCGTCTTTTCAAACCAGAAGGCCGAAATTTGATTAAGCACCTTCCCCTTACCAGGGATGCCACAGGGCAATACAAGATCAAAAGCAGAGATGCGATCGGTAGATACAATAAGAAGTTCATCCCCCAGATCGTATATATCTCTTACTTTACCACGGCAGAATAAGGGCAGTGCCAATTCAGTTTCTAATACTATACTCATTGCTCCATAAAAAGGTTAACGCTTATTCAAACCCAGGCTCTCAAAGATGCTGTCCACGTACTTCAAATAATAGCTGTAATCAAAGAGAGATTCCAGCTCAGACCGGGACAAGCGCGTTGAAATGCGCTCGTCGGACTCAAGTAAATTCAGGAAACTGGTCCTCTCCCTCCACGACTGCATAGCATTAGCCTGGACCATCTTGTACGCCTCCTCTCTCCCCAAGCCCTTGTTTACCAGGGCAAGCAGTACTCGCTGGGAGAAAATCAGCCCCTGCGTGAGCTCAAGATTGCGCCGCATGTTTTCAGGATAGACTCTGAGTCCATTCATGACCGAAGCAAATATGAACAGCATGTAATCCAGCGCGAGGCAGGAGTCAGGTAAGATTATGCGCTCCACCGAGGAATGGCTGATGTCGCGTTCGTGCCACAGGGCCACGTTCTCCATGGAACTCAAAGCGTGTCCCCGTATCAATCTTGCCAGGCCACAAATACGTTCGCAGAGCTCGGGATTTCGCTTATGCGGCATCGCTGATGAGCCCGTCTGCCCCTCTTCAAAGGGTTCTTCAAGCTCCATGATCTCGGTCCTCTGCAACCCCCTGATTTCAGTGGCAAATTTCTCCAGGGAACTGGCAATCAAAGCCAGCGTAGTGACAAACTGTGCATAGCGGTCGCGCTGGATTATCTGGCTGGATATTGGAACCGCCGGCAAACCCAACTTCCCACAAGCCAGCTTCTCCACCTCAGGAGAAACAGTAGCATGCGTGCCCACTGCGCCTGATATCTTCCCAACAGCGATAACTTCCTTCGCTGCGGCCAGCCTGTGAGCATTACGCTTCATCTCCTCTAACCACAGTGCCATCTTCAAACCCAAGGTAATGGGTTCAGCGTGAACGCCATGTGTCCGCCCCATCATTATGGTATATTTGTGCTCTATGGCCTTGTCCTCCAGGGCAGAAATGACCCCGGCTACATCTTCTTCCAGGATGCCTGTTGCTTCTTTCAACTGCAAGCCCTGAGCAGTATCCATCACATCAGAAGAAGTGAGCCCAAGATGCAGGTATCGGGACTCCTCGCCCAGGCTCTGGGAAACCGCTCCCAGGAAAGCCGTCATGTCATGATGGGTTACCTCGAGAATTTCCCCCATGCGTCCCAGATCGAAGCTGGCTTTTCTTATTTTAGATATATCTTCCCCGGGAATTTCACCGACCTCAGCCAGGGCCTCACAGACAGCTACTTCCACCCCAAGCCACAGGGCAAACTTGTTCTCCTCCGACCACACCTTCTTCATCCGCAGTCTGGAATAACGCTCTATCATGCCAGATCTTCTCCCATTGCCACCTTGTATTTGCAGTAAGCCCGCTTTATTTCCTCGTGCTTCGAGCCCACGATCTGAACAGCAAGTAAAGCTGCATTTTTAGCTCCGCTCTCACCAATGCCAACGCAGGCCACCGGCACTCCGCCAGGCATCTGCGCTATTGAGAGCAAGGCATCCACTCCTTTTAAATCGCTGGTAGGCAAAGGAACACCAATAACAGGCACCGTTGTCCAGCCAGCCAGGATGCCAGGAAGATGCGCAGCCCCACCAGCAGCAGCAATTACAACTTCTATACCCCGCTCCGCTGCTTTCAAGCCATACTCTCTGGCTTTTTCCGGATTTCTATGCCCCGAGATAACGGAAAGCTCGTAATCAACACCCATGCCCTGCAATACATTCAGAGCAGGTTCGATCATCTCTCTATCCGTTTTGCTACCAATAACGATACCCACCAACACCATTCAGTTCGTCTCCCTTAAAGCGATATCCTTACGATAATGACAGCCCTCAAAAGAAACAGCAGAAATGTTACGATAAACCTTCTCCCTTGCTTCAGTCAAATCTCCGCCTCTGCTCACTACTGTAAGTACGCGCCCCCCACCGGTATAGATTTCACCACCCGCACCCATCTTTGTGCCCGCATGAAAGACAAGTGCATCCCTGTCCACATCATGCAAACCACTGATGGGAAAACCCGTCTCATAGCTACCAGGGTAACCGCCCGAAGCCATAACTACACCGACACAAGCGCCTCTATCCCACTCTATCTTCAGCTGATCAAGGTTGCCGCGAACCACCGACATAAATATATCTGTCAGGTCAGTTTTCAGTAAGGGCAAAATCACCTGTGTCTCGGGGTCGCCAAAGCGAGCATTAAATTCTATCACTACCAGTTCGCTATCAACGACCATCAACCCGGCGTAAAGAACTCCTCTGTAAGGCGTTCCTTCATCAGCCATGGCCTGTACTGCCGGCAACAGAACCGCATTAACGGCCTTATCCACAAGCTCAGGGGGAAAGAACCCCGGAGGACTGTAGCTCCCCATGCCCCCGGTATTGAGCCCCTTATCTCCATCGCCAACTTTCTTATAATCGCAGGCAGGTATCATGGGCACCACCGTTTTGCCATCGGTAAAAGCCAGCAGGCTCACTTCAAACCCCGTCAGGTATTCATCAATGAGCACCTGATCACCAGCAGCCCCAAAAACTTTAGCCTCCATGATATCGCCGAGAGCTTTTTCCGCCTCGGCCATAGAGCTGGCAATAACGGTGCCCTTGCCCGCAGCCAGACCATCTGCCTTGATAACGACGGGCAACCGTCGTTGTCGCAGGTACTCACGAGCCTCAGGATAGGAAGAAAAGACGCCCCCCTCAGGACAAGCGATTCCATATTTGCGCATCAAATCCCGGGCAAAAACTTTACTTGATTCGATCCGGGAGGCCGCCCGGGTGGGACCAAAGACGGAGATGCCCAGACCATCGAAATAGTCAACTATTCCCAGGGACAGCGGCACCTCAGGGCCAACAACAACAAGAGCAATGTCTCTGTCTTTAGCAATTCTGCCCAGAGCTTCAAAATCCACGGGAGAGACCTCCAGGTTTTCAGCCATAAGCGCTGTGCCTGCATTTCCAGGGGCCACGAAGACCTTATCGACCCTGGGGCTCTGAGCTATCTTCCAAACCAGCACATGCTCTCTGGCACCACCACCAACAACTAATACATTCAACAGTTACCATCTCCTTTCATTTGTCCCCTTTTCATAGCCGAAGGTATCCCCAACACTTCACAAAAACGCCTCCCCTCTCGCTGTAACAACATTCCGGTCAACAGGAAGACTCCACGTTATCCTTTACCAGAATAAGAGGGAGGCAACTATATAACCCATGCGCTGGCATTCTCGCTAAAAGTGCTCTTTGAATTTCTCTGCCTGCGTCGGGTCAAGGCTCTGAATCAAGGCAAGTAGCTCAACAACATGCTCCTTTTCTTCTCCAAGGATATGTTCCAGCGTGGCAACAGCTTCCTCGCTTTCCAGACTCAGCACATGTTCCTGATATTGATTGATAGCTTCCAATTCACCTATTAAGTCCTCACGAAGCATTTCCAGATCATCTTCCACTACTACTTGTTCCTCTTCTTCAAAAGAATTATCCATTTTACCCTCCTTTTATTTAGCTAAGGATTCTTTTTTACCTCTTCTATTTCCATCTCTACCTCTTTAATCTCCTCCAGAAGTTCCTCCTTATAATCTTGAAGCATACCGAGATATTCCTGTTTTTCCGGAAGCGACTTAAGCCCCCGAAAATAGAAACCGACGGGAGGCAAACCAAAATAGAATCTCCAAGACTTTCTGCGCCACATGTCCATGACCTTCTAGAGGGGGCGTCGCTTCACCATACTGGAGCAGCGTGGGTACCTCTCCCCTGTAGGGCTTATTTTATCAAGAATTACCAAATAACGCTCATCGTTGAATTCTTCCATCGCTATCTTTTTTACCTGATTTAATCTGCCCCCCAGAGTAGTAATTGCACTGTCCGCTGCAGCCACTTCCTGTCCGATATCACCTTTCTTAAGGGCAACAAACTTTCCTCCGACGCGACAGAAAGGCAACGCCAGCTCTACCAGAGAAGGTAACGCAGCCACCGCACGTGAGACAGCCAGAGCGAATTGCTCCCGGTATAGCTGCGAATGAGCTACATCCTCAGAGCGCCCCCGCACCACTTCCACATCATCCAGACCCAGTTCAAATACGAGGTGCTGAAGAAAAGTCGTTTTTTTGGTTATGGATTCAACAAGCACCAACCTGGGGCTGCCAAGGAGAATTTTCAGAGGAACACCAGGAAAGCCCGCCCCGGCGCCAATATCAACGATACTGGATAGACCTTCCAGTTCATCTTCAGTCAAGGCTAGAGCGACGGTCAAAGAATCGAGGAAATGTTTTACCTCTACTTCCGGATAATCCGTTATCGAGGTAAGATTGAACTTCCTGTTCCATGCAACAAGCTCTTGATAGTAAAGTTCGAATTGCTCCACCTGCCTGGCCCCAAGCTCCAGACCCAGTTTACCCACACCTTCAATAAGTTTTCTCATCAGGGACACGTGCGAATAGAAATGAATGGGAACTCTTCACCCCTGGCTGCCGCAAGGGGAATAAACTGCCGCTCGCCTCTAGAGATATATCTTCCGGGGCATCCCATGGAGGAGAACCAGATTTCGAGAGGACAGTTATTTAACCCTCAACCTGTATAGCTTCATGGCCCCGGAAAAAAGAGAGCACTGTAAAGGCACCTTCAGCATCAGAATCCCTGCCTGGCGATATAGGCTGCAAGATCGGCGAGGCGGCAACTGTAGCCCCATTCATTATCATACCAGGCCAATACCTTCACCAGATTACCATCGACAACCATGGTGCTCAAGGCATCAAGAATAGCGCTGGATGAATTGCCCTTGAAATCTATGCTCACCAGCGGTTCATCGCAATACTGTAAAATCCCCTTCATCCTGCCTTCAGCCGCATCCCTGAAGGCCCTGTTGACCTCGTCAACAGTCGTCTCACGAGACACATCAGCCACAAAATCAACAACGGACACCGTAGAGGTAGGCACTCTCATGGCAAGGCCATGAATCTTTCCTTCAAGGTCAGGTATAACCTGAGTTACCATTCGAGCTGCCCCCGTAGTAGTCGGGATAATATTCATGGCAGCGGCCCGCGCCCTCCTCAGGTCCTTGTGAAATACATCCAGTATCTTCTGATCATTGGTATAGGAGTGAATGGTGGTCATCAGGCCATGTGTAACCCTTAAGGCCTGATGCAAAACCTCGACTACAGGAGCAATACAATTGGTAGTACAGGAGGCATTGGATATAACGTTGTGCCTGGCGGGATCGTACTGCTTCTCATTAACGCCTAGAACGATCGTTATGTCCTCTTCCTTGGCTGGCGCTGAGATGATAACTTTCTTAACGCCACCATGCAGGTGAGCCCTGGCCTTACTTCCCTGAGTGAAAAGCCCGGTTGACTCGATAACGATGTCCACACCATAGTCGCTCCAGGGAATATTAGCTGGTTCTCGTTCAGCCAGAACCTTTATCGTTTTACCATCAACTATGATAGATTCCCCTCCAGATTCCACTCTCCCGGGATAAATGCCGTAGTTGCTATCATATTTAAAGAGGTGTGCATTCGTTTCCGCGTCGGTGAGGTCATTGAGCACCCTGACCTCCAACTCATCACCACAGCGCTGAGCTATTGCCTTGAGAGTTAATCTTCCAATGCGTCCAAAACCATTAATTCCTACTCCTGTCGCCATCCTTACACCTCCTTTTTTATTTTCGAAACCTCGCCCATTATAAATTAATCCCCTGCATCAATTCCACCCACAGGAGGCATAACTTGTAAAGAAGGCTAAAAGGCAGTTAAGATTAAGGGACAACCCTGAGAAGCAAATTAACGAACAAGACAAAGTAAATATGAATTTCCTGGATCAAATCGCAGCCATGAAGTTACTGATCGTTCCCGTTATTGCCTGGTTTATAGCACAGGTATTGAAAGTGATCATTCAATCGATCAGAGAGAAGCAGCTAAAGCTGCGATATATGACCAGCTCAGGAGGAATGCCCAGTGCTCACTCTGCTATAGTTTGCGCGCTGGCAACAGCTATGGGCAGGGTCTATGGCATAGATTCAGGTGCCTTTGCCATCAGTACCATCCTGGCCTTCATAGTAATGTACGATGCTGCCGGCGTACGTCAGGCAGTAGATAAACAATCTGCCGCGCTGGATCACCTGCTAACCAGTTTCCCCAAAACACCTCCTGAATTTGAGCATTTCTTGGAAAATCTGGTGGGACATACCCGATTTCAGGTCGTAGCTGGAGCGGCATTGGGAGTTCTCCTGGCGTGGTGGTGGATTTAACGCCACCAGCCTCTTTCTCACTCCCCTGCTGACCAGTTCAAGGAGATATGATTAAAGTGCTCGCAAATTTCCTGGGGAAGGTTACTCAGCTTGAAGGCAAAAAATTCCTCAAGCTCGGCGAGGAAGTCAATGACTCGGAAATTATTGCCCCTGAAATGAAAAACAGCGAGGTCTCACTCTACATACATATTCCTTTCTGTAAAACGCTCTGCCCTTACTGCTGCTTTAACAGATACCTATTCAACGAGGAAAAGACAAGAAAATACTTCCAGCACCTGAAAAAAGAACTTGACCTCTACCTTCAAAAGGGTTTCAGGTTTTCAAGCTGCTACTTTGGTGGAGGAACCCCCACCGTGTTGATGCCCGAATTGCTGGAATTCATAGACTACCTGAAAAGTAATTCCCTCGGGAAAGAGATTTCTCTGGAAACAACTCCACGCGAGATAGATGAAGTAAACGTAAACCTCCTGAAGCAAGCCGGGGTCAACAGGCTCTCCATCGGCATTCAAAGTTTCGACAGCGATATATTGAGGGCTATGGGGAGGGCATTCTGCAACGAAGAAGAGCTGAAGGAAAAAATCTTAACCGCCAGGAACAATTTCGATACCCTCAATCTGGATTTCATCTTCAATTTTCCTTCGCAATCCATCGAAAGCTTCCAGGCTGACCTGGAGATCTTTAACAGCCTTGACATAGACCAGGTTACATTCTATCCCCTGATGCCTTCCCCTCATAAAAAAAACGCCCTGGAGAGAAGATTTCGCAAGGTAGATACCTCCAGGGAAAAGGATTTTTACGACGTCATTCTTCAAACCACACACGCCAGCGGATATAACGCCTCGACCGCCTGGTGTTTTTCCAAAGGCAAGAGAATGATAGATGAATACGTGGTTGATTTCGATGATTACGTAGGAATTGGAGCAGGATCTGTAAGCCTCCTACAGGGAAATTTCTACGTGAACTCATTTTCCCTGGACAAATATGCAGAGCTTACAGGACAAAACAGGCTGCCGATAATCAGGTTGAGAAAACTTTCAGACCACGAATTAATGTACTACTACCTTCTGTCAAAACTATTTGGTATAAAGCTGGACACGGATAAATTCCGCCAGAAATTCAAGGTCGACATACACAAAACGCTGAGGAAAGAACTAATGTTTCTCAAGCTCTCTGGCCTGGTTCAAGAAGAAGAGAGCGCGATAGAAGTAACCCTGAAGGGCATGTATCCCCTGAACGTGATGATGAGAGAATTTTTCTCTTCCTTGAACGGATTGAGAGAATACTGCATTGAGAACCAGCTTTGAACTAACTACAAAACCACCGACAGGATATAGCCCACACCCAGAAGCACCTGCGTCAGCATCACAACGAGAACGTTGTTCTTCATCGCCACCGCCATTTTCTCTGGCACCTCTCGCTGACTCAAAGCAGCCTGAACGGCCTTTATAGCCAGGGGAAGCGTCAGCAAAGCTATTAGCGAGAAGACCGGCATCATCTCCATTGCTACAGCGCCAACTATCCACAAATAGGCCACCGCGGTGAGTATTGAATAAACCATCCCTGCCTTTCTCTGGCCCATAACGATGGGCAAGGTTTTTCTGCCGGCTTTCCTGTCAGCTTCCACATCAGGAAATTCGTTCAGAAGAAGCAGGTTATGCACCAGTATTCCCGAAGGTATGCACATGACAACTGCCGGGAGGGTATAAGCAGCAGTCTGCACAAAATAGCAGCCAAGAACGGGCAAAGCCCCCATCCCCACCCCGGGGGCCCACTCGGGCCATCCCATTCTGGTTAAGAAGGGCGTGTAAAGGACAACGCACATCGCCCCTACCACAATTAAAGGCAGCAACAACCATCCTCTGGTCATGATAAAGTAAACGCCTATGGGCACCGCCAGTACGAGCGAAACCACCCCAAACCAGAGAACCTGGCGCGGAGCAAGGAGGCCGGGCGGCAATATGCCACTGCCACCGCTGAAAGGAGTCCTTTTTGTTTCCAGGTCTATACCGCTTCTATAGTCAAAGTAGTCGTTGAGGACGTTCACGCTGATATGGCACAGGAGCAAGCCCAGGAAAGCCAGCAGAGCATAGCCCAGCCGAAACGAACCGTCATGCCAGGCCACAGAAGTACCCAGAAACGCCAGCACAACGGAAAGCACCAGAAACTGCGGCCTCGTTTCCAGAAACCATATCTTCAGCCTCATTATCTGCCTGCCGCTATTTTATCCCGGGAATCAACCCTGACGCAAACAAGACGATCAGCCCACCATCCATTGCCAGATCACCTCTTTCCTAAATAGCTCAGTTCTACCTTCCTGGTGGCGACATGAACTGTCACCGCACCAAAAGTCAGTGGATAAGCTTCAATATCTCTCAAGCCTGCCTTCTCCATAACCCGCTTCAACTCAGGAGAGCTGGGAAATTCTGATATCGACCGCGGAAGATAAGCATAGGCTTCCTTATTTCCTGAGATAGCTTTCCCCAGAAAGGGGAGAATTCGAAAGAGATAGAGAGAGTAAATCCTGCCGAATATCCTGCGCCGGGGCTGGCTGAATTCAAGACAGAGCAGCTTCCCCCCTTCTTTCAATACCCTTGCTATTTCCCCAAGCGTCCCCCCGATATCCGCGTTCCTCAAGCCAAAGCCGATAGTGACACTATCAAAGGTATTATCAGGAAAGGGAAGAAGCTCTGCCTGAGCGCAGATAAGCTCCAACTTGCTGCGTGGGGACTTTCTTATCTTATCCTGAGCTTTCACCAGCATATCCTGGCAAAAATCGACCCCGACGATATCGCTCCCCTCACCAATTCTGCGGGCCACCTCCACAGCAAGGTCACCGGTGCCCGTAGCTATATCCAGAACCATTCCCCCAAACCCAGCATCAATCCTGGAAGCAGTGAATCTCCTCCAGTATTTATCCCTGCCAAAACTGAGCAATGCGTTGAGGAAATCGTAGCGAAAGGCAATGCCAGAAAACATCCTGCGGATATATATTCCCCTATCTGTCATTTTCCTGCTACTGTTGCCGCCACACATATTAACAAAGAAGACAACCGCTGAGACCGGCCCGGGGCCCCGGCGACAGAACCTTTGTTCCAGAAGACCTTCTCAACGCAAGTATAGTATACTTGACAAGCGTCGCGCTGCCTTGATTGCTTTCTTGAGCCAGGGAGAAGGAACGAGAGCAGTGCCCGGCTTTTTCTCGAGGAATGGAAGCACTCTTTACAAAGAGACAGCTATATAGTGAAACCAGAAGTTTTTTGCCTGCAAAGTGAAGGCCTTGATCTCATCGGAGAAATCTATATTCCACTGGGGAATAAACCTCACCCCTCCCTGTGCATCTGCCACGGCATCCCCGCCACCCCATATAGCCCCGATGGTGAAGGATATGCTTCTCTGGCACAAAGGTTTTGCGCCGCAGGTTTTGCCACCCTGATCTTCAATTTCCGCGGTACCGGAAAAAGTCAGGGCAATTTCGACATGCAGGGATGGAGCAGGGACCTGCAGGCTATTCTGGATTTTCTTACCGGCCTTGATGAGGTGGACAGGAACCACATCCATCTCCTCGGTTTCAGTGGAGGAGCAGCAGTAAGCGTCTACGTTGCCTCTCAAGACCCCCGCATATCTTCTCTAATCGCCTGCGCCTGCCCTGCCGAGTTCAGTATCCTGGCCAACAAAGAAACGCTCCACTCTTCCATCCAGCATTTCCACGAAATTGGGGCCATCAAAGACGAAGACTTCCCTCCCTCACCCGAAGAATGGCTGGAAGGATTCGAGACAGTTTCTCCAATTAAATGGATAGACAAGATTTCTCCCCGCCGGTTGCTCCTGGTCCACGGGGACGCCGATGAAGTAGTGCCCCTGGAGCATGCATACAAACTGTATCAAAAAGCCAGAGAACCCAGGGACCTGGCCATAATTCCTGGAGCCAGGCATAAACTGCGTTTGGATAAGGCCGCAATGGACACCGTCCTGGACTGGCTCAAGAGCAAACAGGCAGGCACAATTTGACACCTGCCAGTTTGGACTGATAGAATCCCTATGCTTTTGATTGTTCATTTGAATGGTCACTACGAGGGAGAATAAAGGTCCAGTAGCTTTTCCCCCGGCCCCGGTGGGCGCTTTGCATGTAAAGGGGAAAACCATATAAGTGGAGGCATTAAGATTTACGCCATTATTGATCAAGGCGGCAAACAGTACAAAGTCGCTCTGAACCAGACGATAGAAGTCGAGCGCCTCGATGCACCTCAGGGTGAATCCGTGGAGCTGGGCGAGGTACTGTTCATTGGAGACACCAGCGATATCCTCGTGGGCAATCCAACTATCAAAGATGCCAAAGTTATGGCCACTTCCCTAGGTGAAGCCAAAGGAAACAAAGTCACGGTGTTTAAATATAAATCCAAAGTGCGATATCACAGAAAACAGGGCCACCGCCAGATACATACCAGCCTGCTCATAAATGAAATTATCAAGCCCGGAGATTAGGATGGCACATAAGAAAGCAGGTGGGAGCATAAGGGGCGGGCGCGATAGTCAGTCAAAGCGCCTGGGGGTAAAAAAATACGGAGGAGAGCAAGTGCGCGCTGGAAATATTTTGATGAGACAGCGCGGAACGCGCATATTTGC
>JAGGYM010000066.1 GCA_021162545.1 Dehalococcoidia bacterium
GTATGATTCACTCCAGGCGGAGCAGGAAACAACATCATGGCTGACAAAACAACGAAGGGTTTTTATGGCTGGACCGCGCTGTCAGGAGCAATGCTGGTGTACTTTACCACCATCGGCACCTTCTTTTATTCTTACGGGGTTTTCCTGCCTTTCATGTGCAACCAGTATGACTGGAGCCGTGTCATGGTGGGAGCGGGCCTCTCCATCGCTTTGCTGGCATTCGGATTGCCCGGCCCATTGATAGGAGCATCCATTGCCAGGTTCGGACCAAGGATAAACATAATCTTTGGCAACTTACTCGTCGCTATCGGTTTAGCCTGCATGTCGATTGCTACGGAAATATGGCAGCTTTATCTCTTTTACGGTGTCTTTATAGGACTGGGGGCAGGCTTCGGATTGTATATGACCTGTACCACGGTCGCCAACAACTGGTTCGTGAAAAAACGCTCCCTGGCCATGGGACTTGTCACAGCAGCGGGTGGTCTGGGGGGACTTGCTTTCCCCCTTCTGATAACGGCGTTGATTTCCAGCATTGGGTGGCAGATGTCCTGGCTGGTACTGGCTTCCATACAACTCGTCCTCACTGTTGTTATCGGCGGAATAATTCTGGTGAGAAACAGTCCTGAAGACATGGGACAGGTTCCGGATAACATGCCCATGTCACAGAGCAGCCTGGCAGTAAAAGCTGCCGGTTATGCCTCCGTGGGCGGCGCTTCAGATTGGGAGACGAAACAGGCTATGCGCAATCCTGTCGTGTGGCTAATCGCAATCATGTGTTCTGCTAGTTTCCTGGCCCTGGGCACAGTAATCTCTCACCAGGTCGCATATCTGGAGGACATAGGATTCTCCCCCATTATTGCCGCGACGACCCTGAGCGTGGTTGCGGGAATGAGCATCCTGGGAAGATTGGGATTCGGTCTGCTGGGGACAAAATTCGACGTGAGGCATCTGGCGATTGCCAGCTGTGTGGGACAATTCATAGCGCTGGTCATCTTGTTGACAGCGCGCAGCCTGTTCCTGATATATGTCTACGCCGGGCTTTTTGGCATCTGCTACGGCGCATTGGTAGTGGCTCTACCCACATTCATCGGGACCTACTATGGACGCAGCCACTATGCCCAAATCCTGGGATTCATATTTCCCCTAACTCTTATTGCAGAAGCAGCAGGTCCGCTAATGGGCGGAGCCATCTATGACGCGACGGGAACATATACACTGGCCTTCGCGATAATAACGGGATTTAGCGTAGTAGGATTGATATGCGCTATTCTTGCTCGAAAGCCCAAACTCAATACATGAGGTTGCCACGGCACTTCATGCCCCGCAACGATAACCCCTTTCTCGTCTTTGCGAGGAGCGTAACGAAGTGCAGCGACGTGGCAATCTATTTCAATATGGGCGGTCTCCGAGATTGCCACAGCGCTAGCGTGTCTCGCAACGACGAAGGTGAGGTTGCCACGGCACTTCATGCCCCGCAATGATAACCCCTTTCTCGTCTTTGCGAGGAGCGTAACGAAGTGCAGCGACGTGGCAATCTATTTCAATATGGGCGGTCTCCGAGATTGCCACGGCACTTCGTGCCTCGTAATGACAAAGGGGAGGCAGGACTGCAATAAAAAGTAGCCCTGTTGAAGAAACAGTGCCGCCGCTGAAAGATGACTTTATTCTAATCGAAAAAATACGCTCGGGGAGATTTGGGCTACTCCTGCCATGGAAGAAACGGACTATTCCCCTTCGGTACTTCTGCGTGTATAATAAAAGCAAGAGTTATAGGAAAAAGAAATCAGCCAGGTAGGATTGTCGGTCATCTTCTCTGTGAGATGACCGGCATAAAGGGGGTTAAAATGGCAGGGGTTGCGATCGGAGAAGAATTGAGACGGTTGACGGCCATTACGCGGATACACCGCAGCGTGGGCGTCAGCGTTATGCCGGAGGAAGTGTCGCGAATCCTGGTAAGGGAAATGTCGGAGGTGCTGGAGTGCAATGGCTGTGCCATACTCCTCATCGAGGGTGAGCAGGCGCGGGTCCTGGCGGAGAGAGGCTTCTTCAATACGCTGGGGCAGATAGAGTTCAATACAGACATGCCGGTCATGCGGCATATCCTGGATACCGCGGAACCCATCATCACCGGTGACGTTGCCAACAGCCCTGCCGCTGAGTTCCTTCCCGCGGGATGTCAGGTAAAATCCCTGATATGTGTGCCCATCATGGTGAACGATAAAGTTCGGGGAGTTATTTACCTCGACTCCCTGAAAAGGAATGCCTTCAGCGCAGCAGATGTCGATCTCGCTGAACTCCTGGCGGATGAGGTCGCCATAAGTATAGAGCGCTCACTGATATATTCAAGGATTGTAGACCTCTCCATCAGGGATGGCCTCACGGGGTGTTTCAACCGCAGGAAGTTCGATGTGGACATCGTGGCCGACTTCGCCAGTGTCAGGCAGCACGGGGGATCGCTGGCGCTCCTGATACTGGATGTTGACTGGTTCAAGATATACAACGACTTCCACGGGCACGTCGAGGGAGACGCGTTGCTCAAGAAGCTGGTGGCTACGATGGTAAGCAACATACGGCCCCTGGACAGGGTTTATCGCTATGGAGGCGAGGAGTTCGCCGTTATGCTGCCGGAAACCGACAGGGGCAGTGCCTTTCTCGTTGCTCGCCGGTTGCAGCGGGCGGTGGAACTGGAGCCCTTTGAGGGGGAAAGCCAGAGCCAGCCCGGTGGCAGGGTAACCGTGAGCATAGGTGCTGCTGGCTTCCCCGTGGATGCCAGCGACAGGGATGGACTGGTGAAGGCAGCGGATGCGGCACTCTACCGCGCCAAGCAGACGGGCAGAAACCGCGTTTGTAGCTTCCGCTCCGATGCTGAGCAGGCTAGTGCTTGAAGGAGTGCAGGGTGGAGGCATGCACTGAAAAAACGGACACCCTTGCAGGTGCGCCGTGAAGATAAAGAAAAGCTGGCTCTATTTTATTCTGGCCTGCATTATGTTCCTGCTGTCGCTGGTTGAGGGGATATCGGGGCTTGTCCTCTGGCTGGCCCTACCCTCCGGTGGGGGACTGGGGCGGCATGGCGGAGGAGTTTGCTGGTCCATCTCTCGTGATACCTGGGTGGGCTGGCATGACTGGGTGGGGGTAGCCCTGGCGGTCGTGGTCGTGGTGCACATCATCATTCACTGGAAATGGCTTGTGCGCATGGCCAGAACCTGTTGCCGTCCGCAATAACCTTCAGGATAAACGAATAGTGGTTCCTTGTGAGCCTTTTCTTTCGTCTTTGTGAGCGAAGCGTGGCAATCTTAATAAGACCCCCTATGCGCTCTCCTCTACACGTTCAATGTCTTCCCTGAGCGCACAATCCTTGCCCGGTCGCGTATGATATAATCGGTTTCGTATGCCTGTAGTGGTGACTGGTGCTGCTGGCCATGTCGGAGCTAATCTCGTGCGTGCCCTGCTTGATAAGGGAGTGCCCACGCGCGTTTTAGTCCACGAAGACAGACGAGCCATCGAGGGGTTGGACGTTGACGTCAGAGCGGGCGATATCCTCGACAGGGAATCCCTGCTTGCTGCATTCGCTGGCGCTGATGTAGTCTATCACCTGGCAGCCGGTATTTCATTGTTGCAGAGTGAATGGCCGTTGCTTGAAGCGGTTAATGTTACTGGCGTCAGGAATGTAGTCGAGGCCTGTCTGCACTGCGGGGTGCGCCGCCTGGTCCACTTCAGTTCCATCCATGCCATGATGCAGGAGCCCCTGGATATCCCCATCGATGAATCGCGTTCCCCAGTGGACTCCAGCCATTGCCCGCCCTACGACAGGTCCAAAGCCGCCGGCGAGAGAGCAGTGTATGAGAGCATTGAAAGGGGATTGGATGCCATTATAATAAGCCCAACAGCGGTTGTTGGCCCTCATGACTACCGGCCGTCGCACTTTGGCGAGGCTTTGCTGTCTCTGGCTAACCGTAAGTTGCCGGCTCTTGTTGCCGGAGGATTCGACTGGGTGGATGTGCGCGATGTTGTCGAAGGAGCGATGCGAGCCGAAGGACGAGCTCCCACAGGCGCCAAGTACCTCCTTTCCGGACACTGGGTATCACTTCGCGACCTGGCGAACCTGGTAGAAAAGATAACAGGTGTGCCTACTCCCGGTTTCGTCTGCCCCCTGAGCCTGGCACGCTTTGGCGCACCGTTTGTTAGCGCTTACGATCGCCTGGCAGGGAAACGGCCGCTGTACACCAGCGTTTCTCTCAGGGCTCTGCGCGGTAACAGGAATATCAGTCATGAAAGGGCAACCCTCGAACTCGGCTACTCGCCACGACCGTTCTAGGAAACAATTTTCGATACGCTTCGCTGGTTTGAGAAAACGGGCAAACTGACAGAACCACTGAAGCTGGAATCCATAGTATCGCCATGAGTGAACCAGCGATTTTTAATGGCCTGATAATAGCCTGGTTCGCGCTGGCGGTGGCGGTTTTCATCGCGCTGTTTTTTGTTGCTGCCCCGTATGGCCGCTACGCGCGCAGTGGCTGGGGGCCCACCCTCACCACCAGAACAGGCTGGATTGTCATGGAGGCGGGGGCTCCGATAGTATTTGCCGCGTGCTTTATTCTTGGAACGAATACGAATACGCTCACTGTATTGGTTTTCCTTGTGCTGTGGGAAGCTCATTACATACATCGGGCCTTTATCTATCCCTTCAGCCTGCGAGACAGTGCCAAGCGAATGCCGCTGGCCGTTGTTGGCTCTGGACTGCTCTTTAACATGGTGAACGGCTATCTCAACGGCCGCTATATCTTTACCTTCTCCACCAGCTATACGAACGAATGGATTGCAGATCCGCGGTTTGGTGTGGGGCTTGCGCTTTTTATCGCCGGGTTCATCATCAACAGGCAGGCTGATGGAGTATTGCGCCGCCTGCGTGGAACCGGCGATCCTGATTACAGGATTCCATATGAGGGATTGTATCGCCGGATATCCTGCCCCAATTATTTTGGCGAGGTTATCATCTGGACAGGGTGGGCTGTGGCGACCTGGTCATTGCCAGGTCTGGCTTTTGCTATCTGGACGGCGGCTAACCTCGTTCCCCGTGCCCGTTCGCACCACAGGTGGTACCAAGAACACTTTCTTGATTACCCACCCGGTCGCAAGGCGTTGGTGCCGGGGCTCTGGTAACGTTTCTTTATGCAACTATGCCACCATCCACGGTTGGGGTGGTGGCATAGTGCACGGTTTAGTAATTTCTCAGTAAAGCTTAGCTGGACGGACAGCAGCTAAAATCACGTGTTCGCTGCTGTATCCGACCGGCATCATTCTGTGCCGCGCAGGTTCCAGGACCCTCCTGCATTCCTGCGCCACAGGCTCCAAGGCACCCCTGCATCCCTGCGCCGCAAATCCCAGGACACTCTTCCACCCCTGCGCCGCAAATCCCAAGCCGCTCTTGCATCTGTGCTCGTTTGGCTTCAAATAGTGCTTTCATCTCTGTCTTGCAGGTTTGAAGCCGCTCTTGCATCTCTGCTCTGCGACCCTCGAGTTGCTCTTTCATCTCCGCCTTGCGGGCTTGAAATCGCTCCTGCAACGCCGTCTTAATCTGGTCAATAACGCTTTGTATCGTTATATCCTCAGCAACGCCGTACTTCAAGTGAAGTATTTCATCAAGCTCGGCCTTGAATGCTTCCATGCGGCTCTCCCCGTCTATATCCTGCACGCTGTCCCTGACCTGTGCAAAGGCATCTTTCAAGTCCGCTGCTTCGATACCAAGCGCGTCGGCAACTCTCTCTATGAAAGTTACCTTAGGAGTAGCAATGGGCCCGTCAGCGGCCATGGCTATCCCGACGGTCCCGAAAGTACCGCCGACCAGCAAGACAATCCCCAGCAGGGGCAGGATGATACGTCTTTTTGTTTTGCTCCACATTTTAGTTCTTCTCCTTTTCCTTTTTTTCGACCATGTTATAACCTCTATAACGAAAGACGATTAAAATTGTTACATTTCTTGTTACACTTCATGCTGACCCGGTGCTGAGGAAGGGCATGGGGGGGGAACATCCCAGGGCGCATAACCAGACTGCTGCGATTCATTAAGCTGTCCATTGGGTGCTGATCCCCCACCACCAGGGCCGTTACTGCCCGGAGTTTCCTCAGGCAGAGTAGTTTCACACGGAAGATTGTCCAGAATCCTCTCCCTAACCTTGACGGGAATATCATCGGACAGCTGTGGTTTTTCCGGAAGATTGTGACACATCCCCGCAGCCAGCAGTGAGCTGGAGGCCCGGCAGTATCCTTCTGCAGAGAGCCTCATAGCCCTTTCGACACTTTCTTTCATATCTGCCGGAACCTTCTTGTAAATAGCGCCCAACATCGCCAGGTGATTGGAGGTGCACTGCATATTCATCTCATCAATGCTATTGAATCCATCCTTCGACCCGTGTGCGCACTGTGCAATCTCATTGCCGCATTCGCACAGCGCTACAAATTGACCGAGAGCCATCTCCCCTCCTCCAATTTTGGCTTCCGTCAGGGCAACATCGGCTCTTTCAAGCCAGTGTTGCATAACGTCCAGCTTAATTTCTGTAGCGCGTACTGGATTTTTCCCTGCCAGGATGCGCAGGACACTAATTTGCCGTTCGCCGATCATTTCCTGTGCCCGTTCAATGGCCTCTCCATCCTCTTCCGGTGCTTTGTCTTCAATCCGACAAAGTATGGGAAGGTGACAGGAGACGGCCAACGCCACCGTTTCCGACAGGCTGGCGGATGCGTCCTCGCCTTCGAGCTGCTCTGTCTCCACGAAAGCTGCCTTCATGTTGTGTTGATAGCCACTGATGGCTACGCTTATTTTATCCGACCCCATATCGGCCAGGGCTTCCATTTCCTGCAAACGGGTGCCGGCAAAAGCCAGCTTCAGGCGTACCCTGGAAGCATCATCAGCCGTCAGCATCAGTCGGACGTTCTCGGTGCCAAGCTTCACGGGATACATCACGTCTCCCGGGAGACTGTCCTGCGAAGCATATGCCGTCCCTCCACCAATGGCGGAGACAGCCAGTAAAACGGCAACAACGATCGCTGCCGCCCTCGACCATCTGAAGCGCACCGTTCGCTGTGCACCCGCAACGAAGCCAGTCTGCCACCATTTCGCTTTCGCTCGCCGGGCATGAATCTCTTCCAGGAGATGTGCGCGCGTTCTCACCTTGAAAGCAGCGGATGGCTTGATATCACCGGGTGCTTCGATGCTAAGGGCAATCTTGAGCAATGGTTCCAATTGCTGACGCAGGGAAGCATATTTCTCCAGGCAGTCTTCCAGGGTGGACCTTCCTGAGGCAATGTCTTCAAGGCAGAGTGCAAGTATATCTGCTATCTTTTTCAACGTACGTCCTTCTCTTTTTCCAGTATCTGCCGCAGCCTGGTCAACGCCCGGTGCTGGATAACCCTGACAGCTCCCTCTTTCTTTCCCAGGGAAGAAGCGATTTCAGTATAGGTGAACCCTTCGATAAAATGCATTATCAGTACCTGTTGCTGGTCTCCATGAAGCCTAAGAATCGCCCGGCGCAGCCGCCTCCGGTCATATCCGAGCTCGGCGGCTTCTTCAGGGGTCGGTGCCGAATCGATGATCCAGGAATCATCGTCGAGATATGACTCGTCCCTTTTCTTCTTTCGATAGGAATCGACAATCAGGTTATGGCTGATTCTCATCAGCCAGGCGAGAAACGGGGTATCGGTTATCCTGTATCTGCCGATTGCCTGCCAGGCCTTCATGAAAACTTCCTGAGTCAGGTCCTCCGAGTCTGCAGCATTGCCTACCCTGTAGTAAACGTGCCTGTATATCCGATCTACGTACATGTCATACAGCTTCCCGAAAGCGTCAGTATCATCGCTTTTGGCTCTCTCAATTAACAGCTCCAGGCCGGTGCCTGTTACTATTTCATCGTTTCTTTGTGTATACATATGTAAACGTATAAAGAACCGGAATGTTACAGCACGGGCACCGCGGGATTCCCACGGCCTGGATAAATTTCACGCGGTTCATCGTATTATGAATTATGGCCAGCCTTTATCCGTGTGAGAACCTGGCCTCCTGTTCACCTCGACGGCGTGCCGCCGCCTCCGCAAGCAGCATCGTTTCAAGAAGCATTATACCACCAGCTTCAGGTGGCCGGCTCTGTGACCTGTGATAAGATTTCAGAGGCAATCCACAGCTCTGCAGATGCCTGATCGAGCACATCGGTATCCGCCTCGTCCATGCCCCGTACGACGGCATCCACCGCATCCGAAATATGTAGTATGGCCTCAAGGTGGGCAACGTGCGCGTCCAGCATTGAGTCCGGTGGCATCAGTTGCCCGACTGCATCGCAGAGCGTCATGATATCCGACAGTACCAGCGTTACCTCTACCTGCCATTCCTCATTCTCTATATCCGGGATAACCAGCAATTCGTCCAGGTCATACAGTTTGCCGTTGAGCTCTTCAGTAAGAAAAGCCAGGTTCGCTTTATAGTCCTCTTCATCGACAGTCTGCGGAGCATCGATTGGTTTATCATTCGTTTCAGTTTTGCCTGGAACAGGTGCAGTATCGGACCCGCACGACACCATCGCCGGCACCAGCAGGGAAGCCAGCAACACGACAAGTACTGTCAGGAACGCCTTTGATTTCATTTCCTTGAATGTAGGAACGGTAGAAACGCGGATTTGTTACATGTTACAAAATAATTAAATGCAGGTTTCTTCACTATGGTTACGCAGGAAGTCCAGTGGACTCGTCTGCACGATAGACTTCGTGGCAGACGTTGACATTAGTCAAACTTAGTTGTATTATATGCCTTATCTTGACAATGATGGCTAAGAAGGAAAGTATTGAAAGCATAACCGGGCTGATGCGTAACCTGATGCATTCGCCTGAGGCCCGTAACCCTCATGCCTGGTTGCACCTTGAGCTGACCAGGGAGCAGCTGCGCGTTATCTTTCTGCTCTCTTTTAAGGGCAGTGCCTCGCCGGGAGAGGTGGCCGAATCTTTCGATGTGCCCAAAGCCAATGTTACCAGTGTCATTGACAGGCTGGTGGGTAAAGGGCTGGTCAATCGCCAGGAGAACCCGGATGACCGCCGCAGCTACATCCTTTCTCTTACTGAAGAAGGTAGAAGCCAGGTGGAACAGCTGCGTGAGATAGGCGACGCCAGAATTAAAAGAGTGCTGGAAAAAATGCCGGACGAAGCCCTGGCTTCTCTGCAAATCGGTCTGGAGTCGCTCAGCACGGTACTCAAGGAAGAGGGAGAAGCTCATGGATGTCATTGAAGCCAGCAATCTGGTAAAGAAGTTCGAAAAACTGGAGGCGGTCAAAGGGGTCTCCTTCACCGTTAAGGAAGGGGAGATTTTCGGCTTCCTGGGTCCCAACGGCGCGGGCAAGACTACCACCATCAATATGCTCTGCACGCTATTAAAGCCCACCGCAGGGCGGGCTACTGTAAACGGCTTTGATGTTACCAAAGAGCGCAACAAGGTGAGGAAGTCGATTGGGCTGGTCTTCCAGGAATCAACTCTGGACGACTACCTGACAGCGGAGCAGAACCTGTCTTTCCATGCCTATGCCTACGGTATCCCCAGAGATGTTTTGAAACCGCGCCTCAAAGAGCTTCTGGAGATGGTGGAGCTGTGGGACCGGCGCAAGGGCAAGATAAGCACCTACTCCGGTGGGATGAAACGCCGCCTGGAAATCGCCCGCGGCCTCTTGCATCACCCAAGGGTGCTTTTTTTAGACGAGCCCACCTTAGGCCTGGACCCACAGACGCGCCGCTGCATCTGGGACTATATCCATGACTTACGGAGGCGGGAGAATCTGGCCATCTTTATGACCACCCACTATATGGAAGAGGCGGAGAACTGTGACCGCATCGCCGTCACAGACTACGGCCGGATTGTGGCCCTGGACACCCCGGACAAGCTCAAAGACGCTACCGGCGGCGACGTCATCTCCATCACGACGGAGAACAACGGGGAAGCGGTGCGCCTGCTGGAGGGGCAGTATAAGCTCAAGCCCGGTTTGCAGAACGGAACGGTTTACTTTACCGTGCCCCATGGTGAGAAGTTTCTGCCCGGCTTCGTTACCGGTTTCCCGTTGCGGCTGCTCTCCATCGGCCTGAGGCGGCCCACTCTGGAGGATGTTTTCTTAAAGCTCACCGGGCACATCATCAGAGAACAAGAGGCAGATCCGATGCAGGCGATGAGAAGAAAGTCCATGAGGAGGGGGCACTAGAGATATGGATGTCTTCTTCCATTCCGTCTGGGTGATAGCCTACCGCGAGTTCCTGCGTTTTATCCAGGACAGGTCGCGGATGATTTCTTCCTTTACCATGCCACTTTTATTCCTGGTGATATTTGGCGCCGGTTTCGGAAATCTCATCGGCCA
>JAGGYM010000002.1 GCA_021162545.1 Dehalococcoidia bacterium
CAGACCTATGGTGCCGAGAGACTGCAGCAAGATCTGGTGGAATATGGCATCCAGGTAGGGATTTGCCGGATCAAGCGTATCAAAAGGAAGCTGGGTCTACGCTGTAAGCAGAAGCGGAAATTCAAGGCCACCACCAATTACAAGCATACCCTGCCCGTTGCTGAGAATATCCTGGGACAGCAGTTCAAGGTATATACCCCGAACAAAGTGTGGGTTAGTGATATCACCTATATACCCACAGATTAAGGCTGGCTATACGTTGCCGGCCACAAGGATCTCTTTAGCGGCAATATTGTTGGCTATGCGATGGGAGAGCGGTTGACCAGGAATCTGGTCAGCCAGTCGTTAATCAGGGCTGTTGGGGCCAAACGCCCGCCTCAGAGGATAATTCACCACTCTGACCGAGGCAGCCAGTACTGCTCCCACGAGTACAGAAACCTCATGGGACATTTTGGTCTGAAAGCGTCGATGAGCGGGAAGGGAAACTGTTACGATAACGCGCCGATGGAGAGTTTCTGGGGGACGCTCAAGCAGGAGCTTACCCACCATCGCCGCTACAGGACCAGACAAGAGGCGATAGGGGACATTACCGAGTATATCGAGATCTTCTATAACCGACAGCGCCGGCAGGCAAGACTCGGCTTCCTGTCACCGGTGGTCTATGAGCAAAGATACTATGCCGGGCTGGTGGCAGTATGAAAGGTTTGGTGTCCACTATTGACATCCGACGTCAGCCTGTGGGGAGTTACATTTTCGGGTATCCTTTGGTTAAAGTTTGCCAGAGATAGTATAATACAAGTGAAGGATGGGTACTTCTCTGAAAGCAGAAGAGATAGCACGTCTGGCGGTGAGGGTTGCTGCTGAAAAGCAAGCCTCGGATATAGTTATGCTGGATGTGAGGGGCTTATGTTCCTTTGCTGATTACTTCGTTGTTTGTAGCGTAGACTCCAAGCGGCACGTCGAAGCAGTGTGGCAGGGGGTAATTGGGGAGGGGAAAAAGGAAGGCATTATATCTCGCCACAGAGAAGGGGATCCGGAATCGGGCTGGATGCTTGCCGATTTTGGTTCGGTCATAGTTCACGTTTTCGCCCAGCCGGAGAGGTCTTACTACCAGCTGGATAAGCTTTGGGAGCAGGCAAACCCTGTGCTCAGGATTCAGTAAAGGGCGAATTTCAGGAAATCCATCGGTCAATGTCCCTGGTGTAGTTATAGATTTCCTCATCCGAGAAAAAGAGGGATATTTCCTGGGAGGCGTTCTCCAGGGAATCGGAACCGTGAATCAAGTTGTGGCTGAGGTCGATGCCCAGGTCACCTCTGACAGTGCCGGGGCTGGCTTTAGCTGAATCAGTCTCCCCCATCGTTTGCCTTATTAGCGACACAGCGCTTCTTCCCTGAAAGACGATGGCGATGATGGGACTTGAAGTGATGAAGTCCACTAGCTCGGCAAAGAAGGGTTTGCTCTTGTGTACGGCGTAGTGATGCTGCGCCAGGGCATAATCCATTTGCAGCATCTTCATTGCCACGATCTTGAGTCCCTTTTTTTCCAGGCGCGAGATGATCTCGCCTGCCAGGCATCTTTGTATGGCATCTGGCTTGATAAGTACTAGGCTTTGCTCCATCTTAATCATTTCTCCTTTCGTGAAGCTACGTTCTTTGAATCAGGGTGATGAGGTCTATCTCTTCTAAAGAATCTGTCCTTCTGTTCGCCTGGCTCAACGCTTCTTTTTTATGCGTGGTGGTTACAGCCAGACATTTCATTCCCGCGCCCCTGGCAGCCTTGATGCCAGAGGGGGAATCTTCTATTACGATGCAGTGCCGGGGTTCGGCCCCGCACTTCTCAGCAGCCAGAAGAAATATCTCAGGGCTGGGTTTGCTCTCCCGTGCTTCTCTTCCCGTAGTGATGCAATTGAAATAATCTCTTATACCCAATTCATCCAGGACCAGGTCGACGTTTTTCCTGGGTGCTGAGGAAACTAGCCCCAGTTTGAAGTTTCCCTTCTTGACTGCGGTTAGCAGCTCAATTGCACCGGGAAATGCCTTGACGTTTCCCTTTATCCGCTCGCGGAAACGGGTCTCCTTTTCTCCTGTCATGAGTTCAATGTCTTTTTCGCCAACGCTATCGCCCATGGCATTGCGGATGATGAAATCATTTCTGGTGCCAAAGAATTCGTTGAAGTCTTCCCTGGTGAAATCTTTGCCCCTTTTGGCGAAGGTCTCCTTCCAGGCGTCAAAATGGTAAGAGGCGGAATCAACGATAACCCCATCCAGGTCCCAGAGGACGGTCTTTCGTGACTGCCTCCAGACATAAAATAAAGAATTGGCCTCAGCTATTATTGTGCCGTCTCTGAGCTTGAGGACTCCGCTGGTTTCTACCAGCCTTTTCGTCGATTTGGTCACCCTGCCGGAAATCTGGATTGGTTCATTTATGGGAGCAATGTGCCTGAATCTTACTTCGCTTCTAGCAGTTACTCCAAAATCGATGCCGTGGCAGAGAATGGCATAGGCTGTTATTTCGTCAAGCAGTGTATAGAGTATGCCGCCGTGAGTTACATTATCCCAGCCCTGGTGAAATTCTCCCGGGGTAAACTCTGCCCTGACTTCCTCTCCGCTATAGACAGGTTTCAGTTTCAGGCCTATGGGATTATCTTCGCCACAGGCAAAGCAAAGGGCGGTGGAATAGTCAACGTCCAAATTCAGATTTTCCATTTAGGGCCGTGCTCCTTTTTTGGGGTTTTGTTATATGGGGTGGACGGAGGTATAGAGGCTGCAGCGCATCCAGTGCATTCTTTTCTCCTCTGCTGAGTTTTTGCCATCCTAACAGGGACAGGAACCTGGCGCGGGGCAACCTCTGCGCTATTATAGCCCGGTTGCTCAGGCTCTGTCTTATTTCCTCGGCTATTGCCGGTGGAATTTCACCACAGAAAAGCGTTTTTTGTCTGGTATGGCGACATAAATTTTCCACAGTGGTCAGGCATTCTTCTTCCCTTCGCAGCCAGCCATTAGCTGCTTCTTGATAGAGAGCTGTAGCTATTTCGCCACGGCCTGCTTCATGAATAGGGCGCAATGGTAATCTGGTACAGGCGAAAGGGTAAGCTTCAGCTTCGAGTGTGCTTATGCCGAGTATTGGGATGTTCAGGGAGAGGGCTAGTCCTTTGGCTATGCTCATTCCCACGCGCAGCCCGTTGAAGCTCCCTGGTCCCTTTGCTACGATGACCGCTTCCAGAGAATCAGGTTTGGCTCTGGCCAGGGACAACAGGCAAACCAGATTTGATGTTGTTTCTACAGTGTGATTCTTTGTCGTCTGCCAGCTGAGTTCACTCAAAAGCTCTCCTTTATGAGACAGGCAGAGACTGCAGGTGCTGGAAGAAGTATCTATGGCTAGCTCCATAATTCCTCCTGGCGCAAGCTTGTTTCCAGCTGTTTTACCAGTTCCTCGTAGCGTTGTCCCCTGGGGGTCAGGCGAACAACGCGTTCCATCTCAGAATTGGAGACATAGCTTAATGCAATGAGCAGGTTGTCCTGGGGCATCACTGGAATTCCCCTTTCTGCCCATTCGATTACGCATACTCCGCTACCATGGAGATATTCTTCCAGTCCCAGGTCTGCAATTTCAGCGATGTGGTCCAGGCGGTAGAAGTCGATGTGGTACAGAGGAAGCCGCCCGTGGTGCTCCCTGATGATGACGAAAGATGGGCTGAGGATGTTTTCTTTTATCTCTAAGCCTCTAGCTATGCCTTGAGTCAGGCATGTCTTGCCTGCTCCTAATTCCCCTGTGAGGAGAAAGGTGTCACCTCTCTGTGCCAGCTTGCCAAGGTACTTTCCCAGAAGCTGGGTCTGCTCGGGGCTATGTGAGTTTAGCTCTGGAAAGTCCATTCCCAAAGTGATTCCATCCTTCTTTTTCGTGGGGGGTGATGTTCCCCTTTTTGTCCCTCAGGGCAACGTGCTCGGGTTGGGATTTCTCTGTAATCTCTCCGATCACCGTTACCGGGCAACTCAGGACCTGCCTGGCCCTGTCTATGGCGTTTTTGTCCGCCGTGAAGAGAAGCTCATAATCCTCCCCGCCGCATAGGGCCAGTTCCTGGTAGTCGGGAAAATTTAGTTTGACCAGCGGGTGTACTGGAACTTGCTCCAGTTCTATCCATGCGTTGAGTTTGCTGGATTCGCATATGTGATTGAGGTCGGCGATGAGTCCATCGCTTATGTCTATGGCGGTTCTAATTCCCTGTTGAATTAAAGCTTGCCCCTCCTTTATCCTGGGTATGGGGTGAAGGTGAGCCCGTCTTAATATTTCCTGACTCTTGGCGTTCATGGTGGTTTTCCCGAGGAGATTTCTCAACCCGGCGGCTGAGGCTCCCAGGTATCCTGTGACAGCTATGTGGTCGCCGGCACACGCCGTTGAGCGTTTGAGAATTTCGCCCCTGGAGTAGCCTATGAGCGTGGTGGTGATAACTACATTGGGAGCGGAGGTTAAGTTCCCTCCAGCTATGGCAGTTTCAAATTTGCTGGCCAGACAGGTCATGCTCTCGATAAGCCTGGAGATGTATTCTACCTCTAGTTCAACGGGCAGGGATAAGGAGACCAGCGCATACTGGGGAATGCCGCCCATGGCAGCTATGTCGCTCAGGCTTACGGCCAGTGCTTTCCAGCCCAGCTCTTCCCAGGTAACGGTGTCCAGATCGAAGTGTACATCCTGAACCATGGTATCTGTGGTGGCTAGCTGGATATAGTTGTTGCTTTGCCAGGCTGCAGCATCATCCCCCGGACCAATTGAAAGCCTTTGCCATGAGTCACACTCCGGGCACCTGGATTTGTCGATTATTTCGCTTATGAGCTTGGTTAATTTAAATTCGCCTAGCTCTTGCAGTTTCATTCGCTGTCATTATAGCATTGGTTTTGGTTGAGCCTCAATTTCAACAACCTCGCTGGTACTCGTCTGGCAGGAGTACTGAAATCGCCCATTTCAATTCAGATGACGCCCTGTAAGTTGTTGCTGCAGGGAACTGGTGTTGGAAAGTTTTGACATACTGGCTGGCCGTGAGAGCAGCGTGAACCAGAGGCCCTGTAAATCAGGAGTGAGCTGACGATTATCCTTGGAGCGGAATTTTTGATAAAATAAGCTCTCTTCGGGAGAAAAGGGGATATAAGTTGCCGTTGTTTCTGATTCTCTGTTTGAATTATGGCTCTTGGCGCGGCATGTGTTATACTCCTAAGGAAAATTTGCAGTAGTTTGGTGAGCAAATGCGTGATTATGAATTAGTAACTATGGTGAAACCTGATGTTGATGAGGATGGGTTATCTGAAACAATAGATAAGCTGGGTAAATTTATTGGGGACAGAGGAGGGGAGGTAAACGAGAGCGACAGGTGGAAGAAAAGAAAGTTGGCTTATCCTGTGAAGAAGTTCATGGAAGCTAGCTATGTTTTGACTCGTTTCAAGCTCGACGCTGTGTCGGTTAAGGAACTTGAATTGGAGATAAGGAATTGGGAAGAGGTTTTGAGATATCTCGTAGTAAAGGTGGGGAATTGATGAATGGCTAGTTTGAATAAGATATTGCTCATTGGCAATGTGGGGGGTGATCCCGAAATGAGATACACTCCTAACGGTAAACCGGTAACTTCTTTCCGTATGGCTACCAATTATAGCTATACTGCCTCCAGTGGAGAGCGAAGGGAAGAGACGGACTGGTTCAGAGTTACCGTTTGGGGCAAACAGGCTGAGAGTTGCAATCAGTACCTGTCCAAGGGCAGTCAGGTTTATGCCGAGGGGAGGTTACATGCGCGTGGTTGGGAGGGACAGGATGGACAGATGCGCACTAGCCTTGAGGTGGTGGCAAACCGTGTGGTTTTTCTTAATAGGCGAACTGCCCTCCCTTCTGAAGAGGGGGAAATTGAGCCTGATGCCCTGCCATTTGAACAGGAGTAAGGAGAAAGAACGTGAATGAACCCAGGAAGGCACCAGGGAGCGTGAATAGATTCTCGAGAACAAGAAGAGGGAAAAATTTCGTTGCCAGACCGGCGGTTTGCCCTTTTTGCTCCGGGAGGGTAAAGATAAATTATAAAGATGCTTCTGTGTTGTCCCAGTATATCTCGATTCGTGGTAAGATCGATTCGAGAACCAGGACAAGAGCCTGTGCTAAACATCAGCGACGCCTGGCGCAGGCTATAAAGAGAGCTCGCTTTCTCGCCTTGTTGCCTTATGCCCCCAGTCATATTTGGGAAACGGGTGGAGTGGGGCTGCGCAGACCGATATCTTAGAGGAGCGAAATGCCGAAGCGTACCTATCAGCCAAAGAAAATCCCGCGGAAGCGGAAGTTAGGCTTTCGTGCCAGGATGGCCACTCGAGCGGGGCGGCGAATATTGAAGGCACGGCGTCTTAAAGGGCGTTGGCGATTGACGCCCGTTTGATCCTGTCCTTGTCTATGAAAAGGCCTGGGTTGACCCGGCAAGCACAGTATGTCCTGGTCTATAGGGAAGGTAAAACATGGGTAAACGGGTTGCTGGTGATGAAGGCCTTACCCAATGGGTTAGGTTTGAGCCGGTGGGGTTTCTCTATAACCAAGCGGGTGGGTAAAGCAGTGCAGCGTAACCGTTTGAAGCGTCTTTTGAGGGAAATAACCAGATTGCAGCTGGTGAAACAGGGCTGGGATGTTGTCTTCATCGTGCGGCCTGTCGCTGTTGCTGCTGATTATCATCAGCTGGAGAAATCTGTAGTGGGATTGCTGCACAGGGCTCGATTACTGGGAGATAGTAGTGAAAGAGTTGGCGCTGGATTTAATTAAGCTATATCAGAGCACCGTATCGGAGGCGACTCCTCATTCTTGCCGTTTCCAGCCTACCTGCTCTCAGTATGCCTTTGAGGCGATCCGGAAATATGGTTTTTTCAGAGGAGTCTGGTTGGCATTTAAGAGGTTGGGGCGTTGCTCTCCTTTCTTCAAAGGTGGATATGATCCCGTGCCTTAGTCGCATTTCAGGGGAATTGTAATGAAGCAAAGAAAGATATTGTTGTTTCTCGGAATGCTTTGCCTGCTGGGCTTGACCGTAACTTCGTGTATGTCTGGAGGCTCCCAGCCTGCCCAGGGATGGTCGGGTGTCGCCTCCGGGGATGATGCCCTCTACATGGGTTCCATGGGAGGCGAGATGGTGTCGGTAGATACAGAAACGCGGACTCTGGTGTGGACACACGCCTTTAGTAGCGTGTCTTCCGGAGGTTTTATGTCGTGCGGGCAAACCTCTTCGCCTGTGGCTATATATGGCACGCCCGTTGCCACTGAGGATTTGGTCTATATTGGCATCTACAGTGGCAAGATATATGCTCTGAATGCAGCTACCGGCCAGGTGAGATGGGCCTATCCCAAGGAAGGCTCTATTGGACCTGTTGTGGGCAGCCCGGTGGTAGTTGGCGATGTCGTTTATGTCAGCAGTTCCGATGGCAGGGTTTATGCCCTGGATACTACTTATGGTGAACTTAAGTGGAAGTCTGAAGTGCTGGATGAGAAATTGTGGACACCACCGTTAGTTACTCTGGATGCCATCTATGTGAGTACTTTTGATGGGCATATCTATTCTTTGTCCCCAGATGATGGTTCTCTGCTGCCCTGGGTTTTTAAGTCCGATGTGGGGTTCGTCTCCGCTCCTGTGTTTTCCCATGGTATTGTAGCGGTTGGCCTATTTGATAACAGCCTTTGCGCCGTAAAGGCTGGCGGGAGCGCGCCCGAGTGGAGCTTCTTGGGGGATAGCTGGTTTTGGGCAGCTCCCGTAGTTGAAGATGGCATCGTGTATGCTGCCTGTCTTGATGGCAAGATATATGCTCTTAATGCGGAAACGGGGGAGATGGTCTGGGAGTTTGATAGTCAAGAGCCTATAGTAGCTTCTCCTGTTTGTGAGGGAGACTTGCTGCTGGTGGTCAATGAATCCGGTAACATGTATGTCTTCGATACTAACGCCAGGCCTGCTGATAAAAACATGAAGCCCATCAAGACCATATCTGTTGAAGCAGAAGTTAAAGGAGCTCTTTGCGTCCACGAGGGTATAGTCTATGTGCGTGGCCAAAATAATGTCTTATATGCGCTTGATATCGATAAGGGAATGATAGACTGGCAGCTATCCCTGGCTGTTGAATAGGAATTGCGCTCATGGCAGATTTGTGGAATTTGATTATCCTTAATCCCATGCTTAATGGCTTGATTGCCTTGAGCAGTATTCTGTTTAGTAGTTTTGGAGGTGCTATTCTCGTCCTCACGATCATTGTTCGTTTGATACTGTATCCCTTGACTATCAAGCAGACCAAGTCTACCAAGGCCATGCAGGAATTGCAGCCCAAGATTCAGGAATTGCAGAAGAAGTATGGCAAGAATCAGCAAAAGCTTCAGCAGGAAACGATGAAGCTTTACAGGGAAGCGGGGATAAATCCTGCAGGCTGCGTGTTGCCTCTCGTAATTCAATTCCCCGTGTGGATTGCCCTGTATCAGAGCATTATGAGGGCTCTGTTCACCACGCCGGAAAATTTGCTGGGGCTGGCCCAGCATCTCTACAATTCCTCGGTGATAGCTCAGGCGCTTCCTCTGAGCAGCCATTTTCTCTGGCTTGATCTGGGGTCCCCGGACAGCACTCTCTTGCTGGCGGTTATAGTTGGTGGCACGATGTGGGTACAGCAGAAGATGACCACGGCACCTGCCACCGATCCACGGCAGAAATCCATGAATAATATGATGCTGGTGATGATGCCCTTTATGTTTGCCATATTCACCATGATGTTTCCCAGTGGCCTGGCCCTCTTCTGGGCGGCTTCCAACGCCATCGGGATCGCAATTCAATATAAGATTATGGGCTGGGGATATCTCAAAGTCCGTCATCCATCTTGATGTCTAAAAGCAAGGAAGGGTAATAAATTCTCTGGAGTGCAGGTGTGCTCCGGAGGTTATCTCAAAGGAGAATCTTGAGTATGGATAAAGAAGAGGCAGAGCCTGTTGTCGAAGAGGAAGGTCAGGTAGAAAAGGAGCAAGAGCAGCCTGGTGGTAAGGTGCCTCGAGAAATTGCAGCCAGTACAGCTATGGAAGTTTTGGATACCCTGCTTAAATTAATGGGGGTGGGGGGCGAAGTCGAGGTTATATCTGGTGACTTGCCTCTATCGTTGAATATAGAGAGCGAAGAAGTGGGCCTTCTAATTGGGCATCGGGGCCAAACGCTGAGTTCTCTGGAGTATATCACCAAACTTGTAGTTGCTGCACGATTGGGGGAATGGGTTCCTTTGTATGTCGACGTTGCTGGTTACAAGAAGCGACGTCAGGAAGCTTTGCAAAGGCTGGCTCTCTATCTGGCAGATCAGGTTGTAACGAGGCAACGGGAGATGAGTTTGGAACCGATGCCTGCAAATGAGCGGCGCATTATACACATAACTCTGTCTGACCATCCCGAAGTGGAGACTCATAGCGTTGGAGATGGGTGGGAGAGGAAGGTCGTTATTTCGCCGAGATAGTCTTCTCCCTGTACGGGGGCAATCATGTTTAGCAAGGTAGATAGCAAAGCAAACTTTCCTCAGATGGAAGAGGATATCCTGCGTTTCTGGGATGAGCATAACATCTTCACCAGAAGCGTTGAGGCCAGGGAGGGGGCGGAGAGATATGTATTTTACGAAGGGCCTCCTACTGCTAACGGCAGCCCGGGGGTTCATCATGTCCTGTCACGCTTGTTTAAAGACGTTATCTGTCGCTATAAGACGATGAGGGGTTATTATGTGCCACGTAAGGCTGGGTGGGATACTCATGGCCTGCCGGTAGAGCTGGAGGTAGAACGCGCGCTTGGTTTCACCAGTAAGGAACAGATTGAAGATTATGGAGTAGCTGCGTTTAACCAACTTTGTCGTCAAAGCGCCCTCGGTTATATTGGGGAGTGGGAGAGGATGACCAGGCGTATTGGTTATTGGTTGGATATGGAGCATCCCTACATAACCATGGATAACCAGTATATCGAGTCCTGCTGGTGGATACTGAAAGAATTATGGGACAAGAACTTGATCTACCAGGGGTATAAGGTGACACCGCACTGTCCCCGATGCGGCACCTCTCTCAGCTCTCATGAAGTTGCTCTGGGTTATAAGAATGATGCTGAGGACCCTTCGGTTTACGTTAAGTTCAGGGTGCCACAGGAAATGGTGAGTGAGCATCTGGGGCAGTTTGGGGGGGATATGAGGAAGCCGGTATATCTCCTTGCCTGGACGACTACGCCCTGGACATTGCCGGGCAATACTGCTTTGGCGATAGCTCCCGGTGCGGAGTATAGCTTCATGAAAGGTGAGCAAGAATGTTTGATTATGGCCAGGGCTCTTGTGGATAGCGTGAAGCTGGATGGTTACACTGAAGCAGGGACCATACAGGGAAGAGATCTGGCTGGACTTCGTTATGAGGCCTTGTTTAACCCGCATGATTTTGATGTGCCTCGCCTGAGCCTGCCATCACTGAATTTGCAGGAAACAGAGGAAAATTTGACTTACCCTGTAATTGATGCGGATTTTGTTTCTCTGGAGGACGGCACGGGTATAGTTCACGTTGCTCCTGCTTTTGGAGAAGTTGATTTTGATACTGGCATGACCAGGGGCCTTGATTTTGTACAGCAGGTAAATTTGAAAGGGGAGATCAGTGGCACTTATTCTTTCGCTGGTAAATTCGTTAAAGATGCAGATTCCCTTGTCCTTGAAGACCTCGAATCCCGAAAGCTGCTTTATCGCAGTGGAAAGATCGTTCATACTTATCCTTTTTGCTGGCGTTGTGATTCTCCTCTCCTCTACTATGCCAAGAAGTCATGGTATGTCAGGACAACGGCGGTGAAAGATGCTCTTCTTTCCGGGAATGCTGAAATTAACTGGTACCCTTCTTATATCAAGCATGGTCGCTTTGGCAATTGGCTGGAGAACAACGTTGATTGGGCTTTTTCCCGTGAGCGTTACTGGGGCACTCCGCTCAATATCTGGCGCTGCTCTGCTTGTGGGAAATATGAGTGTCTTGGAAGCGTTGATCAGTTGAGACAGAGGAAAGGGCTTCAGGGACTGGGGAATCCTCTGGAGTTGCATCGTCCCTACGTTGATGAAATTTCTTTTGCCTGTACTGAGTGTGGCGCTGTTATGAAAAGAGTTCCTGAAGTGATAGATTGCTGGTTCGATTCAGGAGCAATGCCTGTAGCTCAGTGGCATTACCCGTTTGAGAACAAGGATTTATTCAGGGAGAACTTCCCCGCGGATTTCGTTTGTGAAGCTATTGATCAGACCAGGGGGTGGTTTTACAGCTTGCATGCTATAGCTATTTTGCTCTTTGGTCAGCCTTGCTTTAAGAACGTCATTTGTCTGGGGCATGTCGTCGATGCTGAAGGCGAAAAGATGAGTAAATCGAAGGGCAATATGCTCGACCCCTGGATGATAGTTGATCATTACGGTGCTGATGCTCTGCGCTGGTATATGCTGGTCTCCACTTCGGCAGAGGATAACCACCGTTTCTCCGATAAAATGGTCTCTGAAACCATGAGGAAAGTCCTGTTGACGTTGTGGAATGTCTATTCCTTTTTCGTTCTTTACGCCAATATCGACCATTTTGTTCCCCAGCCCCCTGGCAGTTCTGATTCCGGGAATATGCTGGATGTCTGGATTATTTCCCAGCTCAACCAGCTCATATTTGAAGTAACCAAGGCCATGGATAGCTATAATCCTACCCAGGCGGCTCGCCAGATCGAAAAATTTGTCGAGGTTCTCTCTAACTGGTATGTCAGGAGAAGCCGGCGGCGATTCTGGAAAAGTGAAAATGATGCGGACAAGCTGACTGCATATGCCACGCTGTATCAGTGCCTGGTGACGCTGTCCCAGCTCTTAGCTCCGTTTGCTCCTTTTATGGCTGAAGAACTTTATCGAAATCTGGTATCTTCTTTCGAATCCGGGGCCAGTGAGAGCGTGCACCTGGTGGATTTCCCTGTGGCTGATGAATCCAGGATTGATAATGTGCTGAACGGCGATGTGGAATTAACTATGAAAATATCCAGCCTGGGCAGAGCAGCACGGGCCAGGGCGGGAATCAAAGTGCGCCAGCCTCTCGCCAGGGCAGTGATCAGGGTTGCATCGGTGAAAGAAAGAGGATCTTTAACCAAATTGGCTGGCGAGATAATGGGGGAGATAAACGTCAAGGGGATAGAGTTCTCCGAGGAAGCGGAGCCTCAAGGCCTGCAGGGTTATAGTTTATCCGGTGATTCTCAATATTGGGTGGCAGTGGACACAGCATTATCGCCGGCGCTCATTGGAGAGGGAATAAGCAGAGAAGTCGTGCGGCGCATTCAAAATATGCGGCGCACTGCCAATCTCGATATCACCGATCATATTATCACTTACTATCAATCTGGAGAGCAGGTTGAACGGGTGATGGTGGATTTTGCTGATTACATCCAACAGGAAACGCTGTCCACGGAACTCGTTCATGGTCATCCTGCCGAAGGTGTTTATGCCGAGAAATATCGCATTTTGGGCGACGAACTCTCTCTGGCAATAGGGAAAGCGCAAAACTCTTAGGGATTCTTCTTCCCGTTGTTGTCTTATCCCCAGGGAGAAGGGGTTTCCTGCAGTCTGGCAATCGTCGTTCTGGTTTCTTCGCCTCGGACAAAGGTTATCTCTACCTCCTGGCCAATCTGGCAATTGTGAATGGCCAGGACGAGATCATCCCGGTTGGCAATGTTCTCGTCTCCAAAACGGGTGATAATATCTCCTTCCTGTAGGCCTGCCTGCGCAGCCGGGCTCGGAGTGAAAACTCTGGTGATCAGGACTCCCTCGTCAACCGGGAGATCGTTTGTTGCTGCCATGAAGGGAGTTACCGTGTAGAGCTCTACTCCTAACCACGGCCGTGTGACGTAACCCTGGCGAATTAAATCTTCAATGATGGGCTTGGAACTGTTGCTGCTTATGGCATAACCCATCCCCTCAACACCCACCGAGGCTATTTTGGCACTGGTGATGCCGATCACTTCGCCCGCCATGTTTACCAGTGGGCCTCCACTGTTGCCGGGATTGATGGCCGCAGTTGTCTGAATGAGGCCACGAAGGGTGTTCCCTTCAACGGTTACGGGAACATCAAGGCGGCTAACGATGCCTTCACATGCAGATATTCCTTCTCCCAGGGCGTTGCCAATGGCTATTACCCAATTGCCCAGGGCGAGCCGGGATGAATCTCCCCAAGGGATGTGAGGTAAGTCTGTCGCGGTTACCTTTAGCACTGCCAGATCGGTCAGGGCATCGGTGCCCACTATCTCAGCGGAGAAGGTCCTGCCGTCATGCAGTTTTACTTGTATGCTTTCAGCACTCTGCACCACGTGGTTGTTAGTCACGATGTATCCCTCATCATCGATGATCATGCCCGAACCAGCTGCAGCCTGCGTATATTGTTGACCAAAAAAATTGGAAACGACCATCTCTGTGGTTACAGAGACCACTGAGGGCATTACCCTGGCAATCACGGGAGGGAAGTTGGGTAGAGGATTGGTTTGGGTGTTCCCCTCTGAAGGAAACACCCAGTTGGAGGCGAGATGTTCAGCAGGATTGATATCTTGAGTTGGGGGGAGTTGAGCTGGAGGAGGAGACTGATTTAGCGATATGGAGCACCCTGCAGAGCTCAGAGGCAGGGCTATTAGCGCTAACGTGATGAGTATATGTATGAATTTTCGTTGCATTTTTCTGTGGGGTGGATTATAGCACCGTTTCCCGCGGAGTAAAAATTGTGCGCCCTCTGCTTTGAGGGCCTTGGGCAGTGCGTGCTCTCCTTTGCTGTTGTGGCAGGTAGGGGAGCTCTTTTGGCATAAAAAATTGGGTCAGGTTATTTGGTAGTTGATATTCGATGCTGGTTTTGAGGTATAATGGGTTCAGCTGGCGAGCTGGTGGGGGTGAGGGAGTGCCAGGATTCAGGGAAAAGAGTACCCCGGCAAAAAGGTAAAATAGTGGAGGAGGTGAGTGAGTTGCCAGGGGTATTTTGAGTTATGTCCTGCTAGCTTGTGAAGTTGCCGGAGCGGCAGAGAGGCTTGAATTGGTGGGATTAAGGGTTGTTGGGCTAATCATGGCTGCAGGAAAAGGAAATTTCGATAGCAAAGGAGGAAGCATGAGGGAACTAAAGTTCAGGCAGCGCATTGGAGCTACAGAGAATAGTGAAGCATACTGGCGCTACTGGGGGTATTTAATCCCGGGAGGAGATTTGGTTTTGCCTCTGGAGAGAGAAGAATGGGATGCCAGAGAAAGCCAGCAATATACGGGAGTGTATGACAATACCGAGTGGGGAGATCTCAGCAGAAAAGAGAAATCCGAGTTAAAAAAGCATGGGTGGAGCAAATCTGACTGGCAGGGCAGGGAAATTTACGAAGGGGATCTAATTGTCAGCCCCGGTAGAAATGATGGCAAGCCTCACCCTGTGGTATTTGAGAAGGGCATGTTTGTTGGGAAATATGGCATGGTTGCCTATAATTTATTTCTTGAAAGGGAAACGAATGCCGTGAAGGTTGTCGGCAATATCTGCGACGACCCCGAATTGCTGGAGGAGGAGCTGTAAAGCGATCTTCTTCATGAGAGGTCGTGGTACAGGACGTTCATTTTCGGTCTCTGGTTGTAATGCTAGCAGTGGTGGTTGGGCTGAGAAATAATTTTAGCAGGCGGTATTGTCCTGGAGGCGCTCCCGTTTTCAGGCGTTTATTTCGCAGTTAGCGGTGTGCTGGCGATGCGTTGTGAGCATTTCCTCTGTGAGTGAAGGACATTTCAGCTTTGCCGCCCGGGGCCGGCATATATCTTCTCGCGGTTTCTTGTTTGTCTGAGGAGAGAAGAATGGTTGTTTGTATCGCGTATATTTGAATGCTATAATCAGCTCTCGTGGAAGCTACAGGATACGGACAGGATAGTGCCTGGTCGGCAGGGAGGCAGGCGTGACGCCAGAGCCTGGCGAACAAGGATGAGGGAAACTGTCTCCCTGGCCCGTTTGAAGTTTCGCTAAATGGTAAACTCCAATCAGGTGCTATTTTGGATGTGTGAGGTGAACCTGCCGTTTGCATGGCTTTGAGAGTAATGTTGCCACTACACTGGAGGATGGGATGAGAGGGGAAGGGGAGAAGGGAAAGAAGAGAAAAATCGAGGTGTAATAATGGAAATTCGCGATCTTGTTGTACTCTCTCACCAGGGCGCGGGAAAAACTTCGTTGGTAGAGTCCATGCTTTTTACCTCGGGTATTATCCAGCGCCTGGGTAAGGTTGAAGACGGTACTACCGTTTCAGATTATGACCCGATTGAGATAGAGCGAAGCATGGGTATTAGCCTGTCCTTACTTTCGTTTGAGAGAAAAGGGGGGAAGTTAAACGTTCTTGATGCTCCCGGATATGCCGATTTTGTCAGCGAAGTGAAATCGAGCTTGCGCGTCTGTGACGGGGCGGTAATATTGGTGTGTGCTGCTTCGGGGGTAGAAGTAGGCACGGAACAAATGTGGGATGAAGTGGAAGGGATAAATATGCCTTGCCTGATATCCATTAACAAGATGGACCGTGATAACGCCGATTTCTATAGCACTCTGGAGGATATCCAGAAGAAGTTGGGTGGCAAGTGCTTGCCTGCTCAGTTGCCAGTGGGAGCACAGAATGACTTTCGTGGAGTTGTGGACCTGCTGACGATGAAAAGCTATTTTGGGCCCTCTGGTGAGGAAGGAAAAATTCCCGAAGAGCTTGAAGAGAAGGCCAGGAGCTTTCGAGAGAAGTTGCTTGAAGTTGCCATAGAGGTTGACGATGGACTCATTTCCAAGTACCTGGAAGGTGAGACGATAAGTGACGAAGAGTTCTTCGATGCAGTAAAGCGGGCTACCAGGGAGGGCAAGTTAGTGCCTGTTTTCGCTGGTTCCGCTCTGAGTGGCATTGGAACTCAGTTGTTACTGGATGCTATCTGTCATTACCTGCCCTCGTCTGAAGAAAGAGGCGCTTTTATGGCTCTGGATTCGGTGGACAACGAGGAAACTATTGAGCCATGCATAGATGCTCCTGTTACCAGTCTCATTTTTAAGGCAACTGCTGACCCGTATGTGGGAAAGCTTAGCTATTTGCGAATCTACTCTGGCGTTATTTCCAGTAATTCTCAAGTTTGGAATGCCAATAAGGGCGGCATGGAACATATTGGTCAACTATTTACCATGATGGGCAAGAATCAACAACCTGTGGCTCAATTGGAGGCTGGCGATATGGGGGCAGTGGCGAGGTTGAGCTTGAGTACTGTGGGAGACACGCTGTGTGCGCCTGACCACCCGCTGAGACTTGAGGGAGTCGATTTTCCCGGGGCAAGTTTCAGCATGGCGATTTCTCCCCGAACCAAGGCTGACCTGGATAAGATGGGCAATGCGCTGGCGCGCATCTGTGAGGAGGATCCTTCCTTGCAGGTAAGCCGGAACAGTGACACCAACGAGTCCATTATCTCTGGGGTTGGCGATGCTCATCTGGAGATAGTGCGGGAAAAGATGCACCGCAAATTTGGAGTGGACGTTAACCTGGACCTCCCCAGAGTTCCTTATAAAGAAACCATCACCGTTCCTGCCACGGCGGAATACAAGCACAAGAAACAGAGCGGGGGGCATGGTCAATACGGGCATGTTATTCTGAAGATGGAGCCTTTGCCCAGAGGGGAAGGTTTCGAGTTCTCCGAGCACATTTTTGGAGGAGCGATTCCTCGCAATTACATTCCGGCAGTGGAGAAGGGCGTAAATGAGGCAAAGCAAGAAGGTATTCTGGCGAACTCTCCTGTCATAGATGTCAAGGTCGTTCTTTCTGATGGCAGTTTTCACCCGGTGGACTCTTCAGATATCGCCTTCAAGATTGCTGCAGCGCAGGCCTTGAAGAAGGGGTTGTCTCAGGGGCAGTCCGTATTGCTTGAGCCCATAACGAATATCACTGTGACGGTTCCTGAGTCGTACACGGGGGACGTTATCAGCGATCTCAATGCCAAGAGAGGGCGCGTTTCAGGAATGGCTCCTGCTGAAGGAGCGGGAGGCCTGATGGTTATCAGGGCCCAGGTGCCTTCTGCGGAGTTGCTCCGCTATGCGATTGATTTGAAGTCGATAACGCAAGGGCGCGGTAGCTTCGCCACGGAATTCGACCACTACGAAGAAGTGCCTCCGCATATCAGTCAAAAGATAATAAGCGAGGCTCAGAAGGAACAGAAAACCCCGTAAAGAGAACGCGTTCTCCTTACGGGGTTTCTATAGCTTGTCCGGCTACCTCCCTGTTTCTTAGCTTGAGAGCAACTCCTTTAGTTTGCCGGTGAGGGCAGGTATCACCTCTTCATATTTGCCTACCACTCCTAGCTCTGCCTCTTTGAAAATGTTTGCCTCAGGGTCTTTATTAATCGCTATGATGTGCTTGGCCCCGGAGCATCCTGCTATGTGCTGGCTAGCACCCGATATGGCTACCGCAAAGTAAATATCAGGGGCAACAATTTTTCCGGTCAGGCCGATGTGCATTGCTTCTGATACCCAGCCATTGTCGGCAGGTGGGCGTGAAGCTCCTACAGCACCATGCAGAAGTTCGGCCAGCTCTTTCAGTGACGTGTTGAAGGGCTCAGCGCTGCCAATGCCTCTGCCTCCACAGACTATTGCAGGCGCATCCTCAAGTTTGATGCCGCTTATCTCCTCTTTTACCGTTTCCACTACCTTGACTTTTATCGCCGAGGTATCTATTTCAACTTTGGTAGGGATAACCTCTCCCGGCCGTGAATCATCTTGCTCTAGCGGAGACATCGCCTTGGACCTGATAGTTGCTATCTGGGGCAGGAGTTCGCTGACGAAAGTTGCCTGGGCGTTGCCTCCATAAACCGGCCGCGTTTGCAGGAGCAGTTTCGTCTCGGGATCTATGCTCAGGTCGAGGCAATCTGTCGATAAGCAGGTCTCTGCTTTGAAGGCAATGTGTGGTGCCAGGTCTCTGCCCGCAGCAGTTTGACCGAATAGAACGATCCTTGGCGCGGTGTCTTTGACCAGCCTATCTATGACCTGGAGATATGATTCCACCTGATATTGTTTCAGCGACGGATCTTCTGCCGTGTAAACCTTATCTGCTCCGAAGGCAATTGCTTCTTTGCCGGCTTCTCCAATTGAATCGCTAACCAGGAGGCAGGACAGTTCTTCGTTCAACTCGCCTGCGAGCTTACGGCCGCATCCCAGTAATTCGGTGGTGATGGCAGCAAGTTTCCCCTCCGTTAGTTCACCGTAAACTAATATACCTTTGTTTTCAGCCATTGTTTTCCTCCTTTGTGCTAGAGCAGTTTTGCTTCTCTGAGCCTGAGAGCGAGATTGACACCAGCTTCCTCTCCGTTTTCCCCTTCAATGATCTCGCATTTGGCTTCTTTCACTGGTTGGAAGAGTTTGCTTAAATTGATGTGCCTTCCTGCAGCGCCAACTTGACTGGATTCAAGGCCGATGTCGGCTGGTTTGTAAACTATGGGTTGCTTCTTGCCCGCCGCCATAATTCCCTTCAGTGCAGGATAACGAAGTGCTCCAAGTTCGCTGGTTACTGTGATCAGGACGGGTGGTGCTACGTCCACGGTTTCATATCCGTCGGGGATGACGCGGTCTATTTTTACTGATCCGTCAGAGAACTCGACTTTTCGAGCAAGCGTTACGGCAGGGATTCCCAGGATTTCTGCAATGCCTATTCCTACCTGTCCGGCGTCCCAGTCGGATGACTGTCTGCCACAGAAAATTACATCATATTCCCCAACCTTTTTTATCGCCGCGGCCAGAGCGTATGCTGTAGCCCAGCTGTCGCTTTCTTCGAAAGCTTCATCTTCCAGGAGAATGAGTTCGTCAGCACCGACAGCCAGACTTTTCTTAATCACGTCCCGGGCAATCTTATTCCCCAGGCTGAGTACCGTGATTTTTCCGCCCTGCTTTCCCTTTATTCTCAGGGCAGCTTCCAGGGCAAACTCATCGTACTGGCCAATCACTGGTTTTACATCTGATGCAATGACCATTTTATTAGCTGCTGAGTCAACCTTGAACAGGGATGGTGGGGCTTCAGGGTCAGGAACTTGTTTACAGCAAACTATCATGTTGGGCATTTAGCTAACCTCCTTCATTGTTTAAGTGAAATCTGCAATCGCGGTAGATTACACTAAAACGGGCTTATTGTCAATTTCCGTGGGCGATTTTGGCTCAAGGGAAACGGCCTCCCCTGGTTATCCGTGGAGCCTGGGGGAAATAGAATTTGTACCCGTTGAAAGGAGCAAAACTGGAAAGAGAGAGGAAACATGGCATGGTAGGAATTAAGATAAGTCCGGGTTTTGCGGGGAAATGGTTTGACTTGCTGACATTGACAGACTAAGATTTGGAAGCGTAAAATAACCGTTCAGTTCAGCGAGGCAACACGATGGTAGAGATGTCAATTGACAGCATAAGGGTGAGCC
The DNA here is from genome assembly GCA_021162545.1 of Dehalococcoidia bacterium. Classification (GTDB taxonomy): domain Bacteria; phylum Chloroflexota; class Dehalococcoidia; order GIF9; family AB-539-J10; genus M55B177. Next base: position 19,426 of record JAGGYM010000002.1, read on the forward strand.
TGATGAATTATCAGAGAGTTGTTATTCTCAAGGAAAAGGACTCGAGCCGTTACTTGCCTATATGGATTGGTCCCAATGAAGCTGATGCTATTGCCGTAAAGCTGCAGAATATAGAGCTGGCGCGTCCCTTGACCCACGATTTATTGCAATCCGTGGTTTCTGCTTTAGGCGCTGTGCTGGATTACATAATAGTGAGTGATCTCAAGAGCGATACTTTCTATGCTAATCTAGTTCTTAGCGTGGATGGCAAGCAGCTCGATATCGATGCCCGTCCCAGCGATGCTATTGCCCTGGCGGTGAGAGCAGGAGTCCCGATATATGCTGAAGAAGAAGTGCTGGAAAAGGCAGGTATTGTGCTTGATGAGGAAATGGGCAGACCTGTCTCCGAGAGCAAGGTAGATGAGCAGGAACTTAAGGGATTGTCGGCTTATCAGGACTTCGTCAGCACGCTTAATCTGGATGATTTCGATAAAAGGAAGTCGTAGCGCTGAGAGATAACAGGGCTTCCGTTGATGGTTTTGATTCCTTATGGGAAGAGAATGTTGGCAAGATGAGCAGGAGTATTTGTGAAAAACTGGTCAGCAGCGATGCAGTTGGTGGTTGTGGGCCTTTTTGTAGCCCTGTGCCTCTTAATCCCTACGGGAGTGGGCTTCTGGTTGGGACGAGAAATGGCTCACAAGATCATGTTTCCTTTGATTGGACTTGGGGTAGGGTCACTGGTTATGATTTATGGGGTTTACCGTATGGTGAAGCCTTTTTTGCAGGAGACCAGAGAGAAAGGGAGAGAGGAGCAAATTCGCTGGCCGATAAGGATGTTGGTAGGCTTGAGGTCTCCCAAGCAGCGTAAGGAATATAGAGAATCAAGATAGTGACTGATAAGAAGAAGAGGAAAGAGAAAAAACGTTACTTTGGCTGCACTTTGAGTGTGTTAGTCATTCTGGGCATTGTTTTTCTGGCGCTGGCAGTCATTAGTTTTATTGGTGGCAACGTAGGGGCGCTGATTTTGGGAAAAGATGCGATTCCTATTCTGGCGGTGCATCAGCCTCATCCTGAATTGCCTGCAGAAACACCGTTCCCTGGTCTACCCATAACTAATACCATGATCACGGCATGGATAGGAATCGTGGTGGTGATTGCTTTGTTCGTTGCGGGCACGCGCAAAATGAAATTTATCCCCAGCGGGATTCAGAATTTTGTGGAGGTTGTCTATGAGGTGGCAGCGAATTTCATAGAAGAGGTGGCGGGTAAGGAATACGGGCGAAAGTTTTTTGCCGTGTGCACCACCATCTTCCTGTTCGTTCTGGCCAACGCCTGGATAAATCTCATCCCGGGCGTTGAAACTATAAAGATGAATGGCATGCCTCTGTTCCGTAATCCCAATACGGATATCAATGTGCCCTTGATGCTTGCAATGGTATCTTTTTGCTATGTGGAGTTCTGGGGATTCAAGGCGAAGGGTTTCAAGTATATAACGAAGTTCTTTGATTTTGGCCCGTTGTTCCAGGGCTTGAGACAGTTGTTTAAGGGCAGGTTGAAGATTGGCCTTAGCGGCCTGGGTATGGGTGCAATAGCGGTCTTTACCGGCATCCTGGAGTTGCTGAGTGAATTCATTCGCATTATCAGCTTTACCTTCCGTCTTTTTGGCAATATGACGGCTGGTGGCATGTTGACGCTGGTAATTATTTTTCTAATTCCCTGGGTTGTGCCGGTAATATTTTATGGACTGGAAGCGTTCCTGGGATTTATCCAGGCAATGATATTTGGTGCGCTGACTTTATGTTTTCTTGCGATGGCAGTGAAGCAAGCTGAGGAAGAACCGGCTTGATGCTAAGAATAAACAAGGAGGAAAATCAGTTATGGATGTAGAAGCAGCCCATGAGTTTGCCAGGTTGATAGGAGCGGGGTTGGCCGGAGGACTTGGGGCTATTGGCCCGGGTATCGGCGTTGGTCTGATTGGGAGGGGGGCACTGGAAGCGATAGGAAGGAACCCCGAAGCGAGAGGCCCTATAATGACGAACATGATTTTGAGCATCGCTTTTGCCGAAGCGGTAGCCATTTATGCTCTTATTGTAGCTATTTTGCTCGTCTTCGTGGCCTAGCTCGTAGAGGATAGAAAAGGAGTCGCGATACATGGCAGGACTTGGAATAGATTTACCGACTTTTGTAGCTCAGCTCGTTAGCTTTCTTATCCTCATGGGTGTGCTTATCTTTGTTGGCTACAGGCCCATCCGCAAGATGTTGGATGAGAGGGCGAACAAGATAAAGGAAGGCATGGCCCAGGCCGAAGCCACGAGGGAAGAGTACGTCAGGGTGCGGGTGGTGGTTGAGGAAGAGATCGATAAGGCACGCCGGGAAGCACAGGCTACTGTCGCTGAGGCGTCGCGGCTGGGTGGAAAGCTTAAGGATGAGGCGAAACGGGAAGCCAGGAAGGAAGCGCAAGTCATCATCGATAGAGCTCGGAAGGAAATGGAGCAGGAGAGGGAGAGGGCCATCGATAACCTGCGCAAAGAATTTGTGGATACCGCTATTCTGGTTGCGGGCAAGGTGATCAGTGAGACGCTGGATGCAGAGAAACATCACAGGCTTATAGAAAAGGCGCTGGAAGAGAGCGTTGCTTTCAAGAAAAACTAAAGGGCAGAGATAATGAACACAAATTCGGGCAAACGTTATGCGCAGGCATCCTTCGAGTTGGCTTTGGGAAGCCAGGCTCTGGATACCTGGCAGATCGGGCTGGAGAAAGTAGCTGATATGGCGCGAGACAAGAAGCTTATGGATTTGCTGGAAAATCCCGGGCTTTCCTTTGCTGCTAAGAAAACTCTCCTCCAGGAGCAATTAGGAGATGTGATTCCTCTGGTACTCAATTTATCCTGCCTTCTGGTTAGCAGGGGAAGGTTGAGCCTGGCAAATAGTATCTCACAGGAATATGCGAGGTTGCTTGATGCGCATCGCGGCATTAAGCACGCTGAGGTGGTTACAGCTTTGCCTCTGGGAGATAAAGATAAGGAAATGATTTCTCACCGCCTGGGCGACATGGTGGGGCATAAAAAGGTAGTAATCGATGCCCGCGTTGATCCATCTATAATTGGTGGGGTCAGGGCTAAGATTGGGGATATGCTGGTTGATGACAGCATACGTTACAGGCTGGCTTCGTTGAGGAGAAGTCTCGAAGGTGAGTGAGCGGGTTGTATGGAGTGCATATATTGATTATTTATGTGGCGTGGTGTGGAGATTGCAGGTTTGGAGTTTTTTTGCCGGCTGAGGTGATACATAAGGACACAGGAGGTTAAAATGGCAACTCGTGAGCAAGATATAGTTTCTGTTATTAAAGAACAGATTGAGCGTTTCGGTAGTACCGTTGCTGTAGCTAATGTGGGGACCGTGATGGAAGTTGGCGATGGCATTGCCCGCATCCGTGGGCTGGGAAGTGCATCTTACAACGAGTTGCTGCAATTCCCCCATGAAATTATGGGTCTGGCCTTGAATTTGGAAGAAGATAACGTTGGAGCCGTTGTTCTTGGTGATTGTAGCCAGATAAAAGAGGGGGATGAGGTGCAGGCGACGGGAAGGGTGATCGAGGTCCCTGTGGGCGAGCCGCTCATTGGCAGGGTAGTTGATGCTCTGGGGCGTCCCATTGATGGTAAGGGGGTTATTAAGGCAGAAAAATCTCGTCCGGTGGAGAGGGTAGCTCCAGGTGTGACGGCAAGGGCTCCGGTGGACAAGCCCGTTATGACGGGAATTAAGTCCGTGGATAGCACGGTTCCTATCGGGAGAGGACAGCGTGAGCTTGTCATTGGCGACCGTTTTACCGGTAAGTCGGCCATATGTATCGACAGCATAATTGCCCAGAAGGGGCAGGGTGTGATTTGCATTTACGTGGCGATCGGGCAGAGAACATCCAAGATAGCTCAGGTAATAGCTGTTCTGGAGAAATATGGAGCCATGGAGTATACTGTTGTGGTAGAGTCTGATGCCTCTGATCCTGCTCCTCTGCAATATATCGCTCCTTATAGTGGTTGCGCTATTGGCGAGGAATTTATGGAGCAGGGAAAGGATGTCCTGGTCGTCTATGATGACTTATACAAGCATGCCTGGGCTTATCGCCAACTTTCCCTCTTGTTGCGCCGTCCTCCTGGTAGAGAAGCTTATCCGGGAGACGTCTTCTATCTGCACAGCCGGCTTTTAGAGAGAGCAGCAAAGCTCTCTCCTGAGAATGGAGGAGGTTCGCTTACTGCCTTGCCTATCATAGAAACACAGCTCGGGGATATGTCGGCCTACATTCCTA
>JAGGYM010000014.1 GCA_021162545.1 Dehalococcoidia bacterium
AACTTTAGGGCAGCGAGGGCGTTTTGTCAATGAATCTTTGCCGCTCTCTTCTAATCTGTGGATTTGGCGAGAGGATATTTCTCTGCCGGCAGGGGAAGGTTCTCCCTCTATCACTGTGAAGAGCCTCCTACCTCCCCGTCGTTGCGAGGAGCCACAGGCGACGCGGCAACCTGGGTGTGGTCGTTGCATGAGATTGCCACGGCAGCAGAGCTGCCTCGCAAAGACAATTCCTCCTCGTCGTTGCGAGGAGCCGCAGGCGACGCGGCAATCTTCCCTGTCGCGCGGCGGCGCCCGGTAGCTGCTGTTTGCTGTGCTTTCTCGCCGCTGCTAAAATGCGACAGGGAGAATCGATCTGCTTGGCCATTAGGGCAACGAAAGGAGTAATTGACATAATATGATTAACTGCTTTTTTATCATAATCCTGGCTGCCCTCCTGGTGGAGTTTGCCCTGCAGCTCGTTGCCAGCCTGCTGAATCTCAGGGCGCTTGGCACCGAGCAGCCTCCCGAGCTTGAGGGGGTGTACCAGCCGGAGGCTTACCGCAACTCGCAGGAATACACCAGGGTGAGCACGCGCTTTGGCCTTGTCGAGAGCGCCTTCATGCTGGCCGTGCTGCTTGTTTTCTGGTTTGCCGGCGGCTTCAACTGGCTTGACATAATCGTCAGGGGTTGGGGGTTCCCCTCGCTGGTGAATGGTTTGCTCTATATCGGGATACTGGCGCTGGCTTACAGCATTATTGGTTTGCCCTTCAGTGTCTACGGCACCTTCGTCATCGAGGAGCGCTTCGGTTTCAACCGCACCACGCGTCGCACCTTCGTGCTGGACCATCTCAAGGGGCTTGGTCTGGGTGCCCTGCTGGGAGGCTTGCTTCTCACTGCAGTCCTGGCTCTCTTCGAACATGCCGGCCTCTCTGCCTGGATCTATTGCTGGGCGGCCGTTACCGCCTTCTTCCTGGTGGTGCAGTTCGTGGCTCCCACCTGGATAATGCCGCTGTTCAACAAGTTCACTCCCATGGCTTCCGGTGAGCTGAGGGATGCTATTCTGAAATATGCTGATGCGGTCAAGTTCTCCGTGAAGAATGTCTTCGTCATGGACGGCTCGAAGCGCTCCGGCAAGTCCAATGCCTTCTTCACTGGCTTTGGCCGTAACAGGAGAATCGTTCTCTTCGATACCCTGATTGAAAAGCACACGGTGCCCGAGCTGGTGGCGGTGCTGGCGCACGAGGTGGGGCATTACAAGAAGAAGCATATAATCAAGGGGACAGTCATCGGCATACTGCACACGGGGCTGCTCTTCTTCCTGCTGTCGCTTTTCCTGGGCAGCGCGGGCCTGTACCAGGCCTTTGGCATGGCGCAGCCTTCCATCTACGCAGGCTTGCTTTTCTTCGGTTTGCTTTATACGCCGATAGAACTGCTGCTCTCAATGGGCATGCAGGTGGTCTCGCGCAGGAATGAGTACCAGGCGGACCGCTACGCCGCGGAGACCATCGAGGAGCCGCGCAGCCTCATCGCGGCGCTGAAAAAGCTCTCCAGCGATAACCTCTCCAACCTGACGCCGCACCCCTTTTACGTCTTCCTGAACTACTCCCACCCGCCGCTGCTGCAGCGCGTGCGCGCCATCGAGAGGTTTTAACTCGACAAATGGGATTGTTTACGATAATGTTTCATATCTTATATGCAGGGGGGAAGCTATGGAGCTAACGCGCAGAGATTTCCTGAAGTTTTCAGGTGGTGGTGCCGCAGGGATTGCCTTCTTTGGGTTTCTTGACCCCGCCTCGCTTATTGAGGCGGCTCCCATGGATATCCCCCTGAGGAAAACATGGGTCGGGGAAAAAACCACTATTTGTCCCTTCTGCGGAGTAGGCTGTGGAGCTATCATGGCGGTGGAGGACGGAAAGGTCATAAACATTGAGGGCGACCCGGATCATCCCATTAACAGGGGAGCTCTTTGCCCGAAGGGCGGAGCTTTATACGAGGTGGCTAACAATGAACGGCGCCTGAAAGGGGTATTTTATCGTTCCCCAGGAGCCACAAACTGGGAAGAGAAACCCATGGATTGGACCATCGAGCAGGTTGCTGAAAGGATCAAGGAGACTCGGGATAATAATTGGATTAGCAAAGATAAAAATGGCAAGGCGGTTAACCGCGTCGATGCCATAGCTTCAGTGGGGAGTGTGTTCACCAATAGCGAAGAGGATTACTTGATGACCAAGCTCCAGCGCGCTTTAGGTCTGGTGTATATTGAGAGCGCAGCAAGGATTTGCGTCTCCTCTGCTATAGCGGCTAATACTGAGACTTTCGGTAGAGGGCCCATGAGTAACAGCTGGATAGATTTAGGGAACAGCGATTGTGTCATGGCCATCGGTTGTAATATTGCAGCGACCTTTCCAACTGCCTTCAAGTGGATTATTAAGGCAAAGGAGAAAGGAGCCAAGCTGATTCATGTTGACCCTCGCTTTACGCGCACCTCAGCTAAAGCTGATATCTATGCTAGGCTTAGAACAGGAACCGATGTTGCTTTTGTTGGAGGGATGGTTAACTACGTCCTTGATGATATGGGGCAAAGGCCAGGAACCTACAATATGGAATATGTGAGGGAATATACCAATGCTTCCTTCCTTATCAATCAAGATTTCAAATTCGAGGATGGGATTTTCAGCGGATACGACGCTTCCACAAGAAGTTATGATAAATCCAGCTGGCAGTATCAACTAGATAAAAGCGGTAACCCCAAAATGGATAAAGAGCTTCAGGATCCATATTGTGTCTTTCAACTCCTGAAGAAACATTTCTCACGCTATGATGTTGACACTGTGTGCAAGATAACGGGCACGCCGAAAGAAGACTTTCTCGAGGCTTGCCGCACCTTTGCTGCTACTGGAGCAGCGGGAAGGGCTGGAGCTGTTGTTCTCTCCTCAGGCGCTAGTCAACATACCGAAGGAACTCAGAATGTTCGGGCTTGTGGGATATTGCAGCTCCTTCTGGGAAATATGGGGATAGCCGGTGGAGGGATCAATGGAATTGCAGGAGCGGTAAATGGGCTTGGTGGCAGCTTACAGGGTCGGCTTTTTCACTGGCTGCCAGGGGCTCTTCCCTCACCCACGGCCGATCAGCAAACTCTAAAAGACTATGTCAAGGTTAATGGACATGAGGCACATATCGTAAGCTTGCTCAAGTCCTGGTATGGAGATAACGCCACAGCAGCTAATGACTACGGTTTTAACTGGCTTCCCAAGGGAAGCGGCAATTATTCCTTTGTGCCCTTATGGAGCGCAATGCATTCAGGAACGATAAAAGGCCTAATCTGCTGGGGCATGAATCCTGCGGTGAGTGGGCCCAATAGCAACTATATACGTGAGGCTCTTTCGAAATTGGATTGGATGGTAGTGATTGATCCATGGGAAACGGAGACTGCCGCTTTCTGGAAGAGGCTGGAGGTTGACTCTGCAAGCATTGGCACTGAGGTCTTTCTCCTGCCGGCAGCCAGCTCCCTGGAGAAGGAAGGAAGCGTCTGTAACAGCTCGCGCTGGGTGCAATGGCGCTACAAGGGAATAGAACCTCCCGGTGAGGCAAAAGATGATCTCTGGATTATCAACAAGCTTATGCTTAAACTAAAGCAACTCTATGAAGCAGAAGGGGGGCCCAACGCTGATGTCATTAGCGGCTTAGCCTGGGAGTATGGCGACCCGCCGGATGTTCACAGTGTAGCTAGGGAGGTCAATGGATATGACCTTGAGACTAATCAGTTGCTGCCAGATTTAACCAAACTTAAAGCCGATGGCTCAACAACTTCGGGCAACTGGATTTTTTGTGGCAGTTATACTGAGGAAGGGAATATGGCAGCCCTGCGTGACCCTTCTCCGGGGCCATTCAATGTAGGTCTTTTCCCTAAATGGGCTTGGGCCTGGCCGTTGAACCGGCGTATCTGGTATAACCGGGCTTCGGTGGATCTTGAAGGCAGACCATGGGATCCCAACCGTCCAGTCATAAGATGGGAGCCCCTGACGGAAGGGTGGGTGGGCGACGTTCCGGATGGAGGCTGGCCCCCGGTAAGCGTAAGCGGTAAGTATCCTTTTATTATGAAGTCAGAGGGGAGGGGGCGTCTGTTTGGGCCGGGTAGGTTGGATGGGCCCATACCGGAACACTATGAGCCATGGGAAAGCGCTGCTATAAATCTTATGACGTCTCAACAAAACGACCCGGCGCTTAAGTTATGGAACAAGGATGAAAGAGGTGACCCTGATAAATATCCCATCATGGCTACTACCTTCCGGCTTGTGGCGCATATGCATACCGGCTCTTTTACAAGAAATTTGCCATGGCTGGTGGAGTTGATGCCTGAAATGTTCGTTGAGATAAGTGAGGAGCTGGCCAAAGAGAGTGGTATCTCCAACGGTGGAAGGGTAATTGTTGAATCCGCTCGTAGTGAAGTTCAGGCCATTGCTATGATAACCAAGCGTCTGCGTCCTTTTAACAACAACGGGCAAAAGAAAATCCATCAGATTGCCCTGCCCTGGGCCTGGGGCTATACGGGATTATCCAGGGGAGACAGCGCTAACCTTCTTACGTCCTGTGTAGCCGATGCCAACACAGGGATCCCCGAATTGAAGGCATTCTTGTGCAACATAAGAAGAGCATAAGATGTGTGGTGAGCAGCAATGCCCCGGCAAAATTTTTGAAGCTGAAAAATCGGGAGCTTGGGGTATGAGTAACTCTGATTATCTCAACGCCTGAGAGGGGTTTTTTCTGTCTGCCTTTGCGAGGAGCTGCAGGTGATATGGCAACCTCTCCCTTCCTCCTTGCCATTATCCCTAGCCCAAATTTACCACTGACTGTCGAAAAACGTAGCTAAATGGGGTGTCTGCATCGGTTTATGGGCACTACATTTTTTCAAATCAAAGCTATTTCTAATCCCTGGGTTTTTATGGGGACTACATCGA
>JAGGYM010000007.1 GCA_021162545.1 Dehalococcoidia bacterium
GTGCAGTAGCGCGAGTCAATAACAATCCGCAGGGGATTTTCCTCCAGCGTTCTTGCTCCACAAATACTTGTGGCACATCGACCGCACCTTATGCATACTCTATCATCTACCGTTGCTACAAAATCCTCTGATCTCCAGTTTATCTCCTCAATCGGTTTGAAGTACTGAATGCCCAGGCCTATGAAGTCTTCAACGCTCTTATAGCCCATCTTGGGCATGTACTTGTTCTCCAGGAAGTCGATGGTATCCGCAAAGATGTCAATACCTCTCCAGAAAAGGCCTGAAGAGAATTCGCAGATTTTGGCGCCCAGCATCATGGATTCCACCACGTGCTCGGGTTCCGTCAGCCCACCAATGGCAGTAAGTTCTATCCCCGGGACAAACATGGAAAGTGTTGCCAGATTCCTGTAGCATAAGAACCTGTCCATCGGCCCGAGGGCGGCGCACAAGAAGTTATCATCTATACCCACCCACTTCGCCTTGCCTCCGTTATAGATATCGGGGGGACAACAGGTTATCGGTGCGTTTATGCCCGAGATGAACTGGGCTCCAGCTGCTTTAATCGTCTCAGCCAACCCCACCAGCCTGGGAAAGCCCGTCTCAGGAGTCAGCTTCACCCCCACCGGTATTTTTACCCCCTTCACCACTGCTTCAACCACAGGACCTAAAAGGGCCGGAGAATCCCCCAGAAGCGCACCAGCTGCCTGGCTCAGTTCTCCTTTGGCATAACCTGCCACTGCTTCAGCAGTTGAGGCTGGCAGCGGGCAAGAGACATTCATCTCTATGATGTCTGCCCCTGCGTTCTCAAACTTCCTGCAATGTTCCACCCAACCTCCCGCATCGGCACCGGGGCCAATCAAGTTGGCAATAACAGGAACATCCGCTGGCAAGGTCTTTTTCAAAAGTTCAACCAGCTTTAACCCATCGTTAAGACGGCACATAATGTGCTCTGCATCACAGCCCACAAGCAAGCCTTGCATGCCAAATGGCTCTGGCGAACGCACAGGCATAAATTTGTATGCCGGGGTCTTCCCCTCTGGATGTTCGGGCTCGGGATTGATAAAAGGAGTGTGGACATATGCTGCTCCCGCATCCACATACCCCTTCAAGTGATCGGCAAGCCTCTCAGCATCATGCTCTGGACTTACCAGCGCATGGGAAGCTACCCCCAGAGGAGTCCTCAATTTCTTGCCCGCAAACGTAACTGACAAATCAGCCATCTCTATTCACCTCCAAACTTCCTTGTTTTTATTCTCTTTTTTCCCTCTGTTTTACAGAGTTATTTCAAATGCTATATTCCTTCTTTATCACCCGTCCACTTTACTTGCTTTACTTGTCCTCCACACAAATTATTTCAAGCATCTACCAATTCAGAGAACCTTAGCCAATTCTTCCCTGCCTGGCTAACCTAAGCTTTAGCTTTTGACTTCATTTCCTTCCGCAGGGCATTGGTTGCCTTCACATCCACCACAAAGGTCACCGGGTCTATTATTACGCCATAGTCATTGAGGGCACTTTTCATTGATACCAGCTCGTCCCTGACGTCCCTCTTTACGGCCTCTATATCCCGGTCCAGCGGGTCGCCCACTCCACAGCCACCTTGATCCTCATCAAACACCCTGTCCCCACTGTGTAGCTGGTAGAGCGATACGCGACGCGTATCTTCATTGCTCTCCCAGTGCCCATCCTTCATTAAGAGCCTCTTGGAATTTTTACCCGGCATTTTGCCACCGGCGATAGCAGGCTTGACCTCATAATCATAGGGGTCAGCGCAATAGGCAAGGTTAATAGGTTCAGGGTCAGAGTCGGCTACCCACTGGTCATATACTCCACAGCCACCTCGCCACCTGCCCGGAGCACCAGAATCGGGAACCAGTTCCCATCTTTCCCACACTATCGGATAGACGCTCTCAGCTACCTCGATTTCTGGATACCATAGGGTTCCACTACAAATCTGGGGCGCTCCGGTATGCCAACCATCCGTTCCCCATATAGCTCCAGCACCACTACACGTACCATTAAAATCCGGACCACCATAGCCCCTGCCTCTCCGGAGATCCATGCCGCTGATCGTCCAGTAAGGTATGTGTCCCCAGCCCGCCGGGGTTTCCTCGGGCAATCCCTGAGCCAGGCAGGTTTCGATAACGTCAATTACCTGCGCAGCAGTGAAGTTGGTGTCATTTCCTTCTGTTGCTGGCTTAGCTGCATGAAGTATCGTTCCCTCCTTGGTGAGGATTGTAAGCATTCTGAAGCAACCACTGTTGCGATACTCACGATTCATCTCTTTGCCTAGAGATATCAGCAAGGTTAGATAGGCGCTGCTGTAGGTATTGGCTAGCGTGCTGTTGACGTATTCTTTTACCTGGGGGCCACACTGGGTGAAATCCAGCGTCATATCGCTCCCCTTAACAACCATGTCACACCGCACTATAGAAGCGTCGTTGTATCGCCCTGGTGAAAGAGGCTTAACCTCTCCATGATAAGTTCCATCGGGAATCCTGGCTACCTGTTCACGCATCCTCGCTTCGGAATAGTTGAAGACGTCATCAATATAGGTCTCCACCACTTCCTTGCCCCACATATCCACCAAACCTACCAAGCGCCTGCTGCCTACCACAGTTGCTGCTATCATGCAGTGCAAATCACTGCGCTGCATTTCTTCCAGACGAATGTTCGTTAGAATCAAATCCCAAACGTCACTCCTTTCCACCCCTCTCTCCACAATCCTCATTGGAGGAATCCTCAACCCTTCACCCCAGATATCCATGGCATTGGGGTTGTAACCACCTGGAACACCTCCCCCAGTATCAGCCTGATGTGCCTTTATTGCAATGGTGAACATGTGCTCCCCTTGGTAAAAAACGGGAACCACGACACACCAGTCAGCCAGCTGGTTTCCTCCTGCAAGAGTATAGGGATCGTTGCAGAGGAAAATATCCCCTTCATGAATGTCACCCTTGTAATACTCCATTACCGCTCTGATAGCAAAAGGAGTAGCGCCGACGAGAACGGGAATATATTCCGCAAGGGTAATCAGGTCGCCATTTGGCTTGTTGATCGTTACCACATAATCGTGAGCAGAGAAAAACACAGGAGCCCTGGCAGTCCTTTCTATATTGATACCCATTTCTCGAGCTGCAGTATAAAAGCTAGACGCCAGAACTTCGAAATCTGCAGGAGATGTTTTCAGCTTTAATTCTTTCTTCTCATTTGTCATCTTTCTTCCCTCCTATAACCTTTCCGGCAATTCCACCAAGAAATCCCCAAAGGAAGTCACTTCAGCTCTTGCGCCAGTCGGGATAACAGTGGTGGTAGTTTTCTGTTCCAAGATAGCCGGGCCCTCCACGATGTTACCGACTTCCAGAGCGTTACCATCGTAGATAGGCGTTGGAATAAAACCACCATCATCCTCAAAATAGACGTCCCTCGTCGTCTTGATGTACTTACTTGCATCCTTTGAGACGAAAGGCATTTCCACTCGTCTCGGCGTCGTCACCCTGCCAAAAGCTGCCACCCTCAAGTTTATCATCTCCGTGTCGGTTACGTCCCTGTAGGCGTATAGCTCTTCATGTCTCCTGTGGAATTTCTCAACTATTACAGGTATTCCTTCTTTGCTTAATTCCTCCTCTTCGATAGGTATCTCGATCTCATGATACTGAGACTCATATCTCATATCAGCGCTTATCACGAAATACCGCAAACCTTCCGGAATGCCTTCGCTCTCCAGCACGCTATCGCCCTTCTCTTTCATCTCCTCATACGCAGCATGCAGCCAAGCTGGGTCTAACAAGCTGGTCCTGGAAATGGTGGAGGTTACGAAGTCATGTCTGAGGTCAGCAATAAGGCCTCCAACAGCGCAGAAAATGGAGGACATTTTGGGTATTACGAGCTTCGTGATGTGTAGTTCCCTGGCCAAGCTTGCAGCATGCACCGGCCCTGCGCCCCCGGCGACAACAAGAGTATACTTCCGGGGGTCCTCTCCTCGCCGCACTGAGACTGTAGACACCCCATCGACCATTGCATGGTCAGAGATCACCTTTATTGCCCTGGCCGCTTCTATCATGCTCATACCCAGAGGATCAGCAATTTTCTCCTTGATAGACTTCTCTGCCAGGTCACGGTGAAGCTTTATTTCCCCTCCGATAAAGTAATCGGGGTTCAGATAGCCCAAGACTACGTCAGCATCGGTGATAGTGGGTTCAGGGGAGCCCTTGTCATAACAGGCCGGCCCAGGATCAGCCCCAGCTGCCTGAGGACCTACGTGCAATGCGCCAAACTGATCGATCCAAGCTATGCTGCCTCCACCAGATCCGATGGTGTGAACGTCTATTTGAGGTAGCCTCAGGTGGTACACTCCTCCCACGGCACTTTGCAAAGACATCATCGGCTGTCCCGCCTTAACCAGCGAAACATCAAAGCTGGTCCCCCCCATATCGATGGTTATGAGGTCATCGATTCCCAACCGCCTGGTAAAGAAGATCCCCGCCCTTGGACCACCCGCTGGCCCGGAAAGCAAAGTCCTCACTGCCTGCTGGCACGCCATATCCGGTGACATAACGCCCGCATTGGATTGCGTAATGAGCATCGTCCCCTCAAAGCCAGTATTATCCATTTCTCCAACCAGATGCTTCATATATCTGGATAGGGCTGGTCCTACGTAAGCATTGAGTACCGTAGTACTCATGCGCCAGTACTCACGAACCTCAGGCTGAACTTCAGTCGAGGCAGTGACATATATATCCGGAAGCTCTTCCCTGACGATCTCCGCTGCTCTGTTCTCGTGGGCTGGATATCTGAACGACCACAGAAAACACACTGCTACCGCTTCGACCCCCTGCTCTTTGAAGTACTTGCATGCCTTTCTAACCTCGTCCTCATTTAGTGGAGCAACTTCTTCTCCATTCCACTTATATCGCTCCTCAATTGGCATCCTCAAGTATCTTGGAGACAGAGCGGGTGGTTGAGCAACTCTGTAATCATAGACATTCTCCCTTGTTCCAAATCGAATCTCCAACTCATCCCTGAAACCCTTGGTACATAGTAAACCAACCTTCGCTCCTGTCCAGGTAAGGACGGTGTTGGTGCTAACTGTGGTACCATGGCTGAGGCGTTCCAGGTCAGGCATAAACTCCTCCAGGCTTTTCCCATATTCCTTCGCTATCTTGGCAAGCCCATCCATCACAGCCACCCCTGGATCCTTTGGCGTCGAAGGAGTCTTAACGACCTTAGACTCGCCCCCCTGGTCAATACTTATGAGATCAGTAAACGTTCCTCCAATATCTATACCTACTACGTACTTCACATCGAACTCCTCTCTTCTTTATTTAGTCTCATCTGCTCAGCTCTATACATGCTCCCCACATAATTACTCCTTCATTACTTTACACTCATAAATCCTCCCCTCCCTCAAAATATTTTTCCTTCCTAGTTAACTTCTCGCCCTTCTTTTCTATGCTCCTAGCATTACCTTTATACTCTCATTAAACAAGTTCGTAGCCCACATTTCTATACCCCAAAGTCCAATGACAACCCATAGCCAGCCGCCAATCTTACCTACAGTTGCCGACCAATTCCAGCTTCCTATCCAGCTACAGAGAGCTGCGACAACGCCTAACCAGCATAGAGAGGCGAACTCTGTCATTCCTGGAACCTTTCCCGCAAAAACTGCATAGATAGCAAAGAGCACGGCCATAAACAAAAGTACTGTACCAAGCGGTCTAGAGTCACCTCCTTTTTCTAGCGTCCAGGCAACTGCTATGAAGGTAAGTCCAAAGAAGCCTACTAAACTGCCCATAAATAGCGATGCTCCCGGACCTAGAGGACTGCCAATTAGCATGATAAATGCTCCGATTAGCTCACCCATGCCCGCCACCTTACAAATGCTGCTTACGGTAGCTGCAGATTTTTCTGGATCTGGCATGACATGAACGCCAGCGAAGAACAAACCCATTACAATAAGGCCAAACGTAAAGCATATGAAAGCTAGAATACTTGCGTCTGAAGCAACAAATTCCACGCTACACCTCCTCCAATTCAAGAATTAAGTCCAATGTTAGTGATCGGCAAGCCTCTTCAGCATCATGCTCTGGACTTACCAGCGCATGGGAAGCCACCCCCAGAGGGGTCCTCAACTTCTTGCCCGCAAACGTAACTGACAAATCAGCCATCTCTATTCACCTCCAAATTTCCTTGTTTTTATTCTCTTTTTTCCCTCTGTTTTACACTGTTATTTCAAACTGCGTACTTCACATCGAACTCTCCTCTTCTTTATTTAGTTCTATCTACCCCACTCTGTACATTCCTCCCACGTAATCACTCCTTCACTACTTTACACTCATAAATCCTCCCCTCCCTCAAAATATTCTTCCCTACAGCTCACCCCTCACACGAAACAAAAGCAGATGCCCACGGAGAGAGCCCATGGCACTTCGTAACTCAAGCCTTGCTTAACGCCCCTCAGCCCAAATTTACCACTGACTGTCGAAAAACGTAGCTAAATGGGGTGTCTGCATCGGTTTATGGGCACTACATTTTTTCAAATCAAAGCTATTTCTAATCCCTGGGTTTTTATGGGGACTACATCGA
>JAGGYM010000051.1 GCA_021162545.1 Dehalococcoidia bacterium
CACCTCTTGCTTTTTCCTTTGGTTCTGTTGATTCCCCTGGTGCCGTTTCCAGGCGGTGGGGGTATATGGCACCGAGTTACTACCATAACATTGCCGTGGTAAATTGCTGCCCTGATGCAGCGAAATCAGATTGATAAGGAAGGTGGTTTTGTAATGCCGAGGAGAGATGATGTCAAAAAGGTATTGATCATCGGCTCCGGGCCCATCGTGATTGGACAGGCCTGCGAGTTCGACTATTCGGGAACCCAGGCCTGCAAAGCTCTGCGCGAGCTGGGCTATGAGATCGTCCTGGTGAATTCTAATCCGGCGACTATCATGACCGACCCCGGGATGGCTGACGTGACATACATCGAGCCGCTTAACCTCAAGACGGTAACCCGGATAATCGAGAAGGAGCGCCCCGATGCCCTGTTGCCCAATCTGGGTGGTCAATCGGGGCTGAACCTTAGCGCGGAATTGGCGGAGGCGGGCGTGCTGGAGAAATACGGCGTCAGGGTAATAGGCGTCGAAATTGACGCTATCAGGCGCGGCGAGGACCGCATCGCTTTCAAAGAAACGATGAAGCAACTGGAGATAGACATGCCTCGCAGCGAGGCGGTTTACAACATTGAGGATGCGGAAAAGGTGGCGGCGATGCTGGGCTATCCTGTAGTCGTCCGTCCTGCCTATACCATGGGGGGAACTGGCGGGGGACTGGTTTATAACATAGAGGACCTGCGCGTCATTGTCAGCCGCGGAATAACGGCGAGCCTCATCAATCAGGTGCTGATAGAGGAGTCGGTGCTGGGTTGGGAGGAACTGGAGCTGGAGGTGGTGCGTGATGTCAAGGGACAGATGATTACCGTGTGCTTCATCGAGAACGTGGATGCCATGGGCGTTCACACGGGGGATTCTTTCTGCACCGCGCCCATGCTCACCATTGCCCCTGAGCTGCAGAAGCGGCTTCAGGAGTATTCTTATCGCATAGTGGAGGCAATAAGGGTGGTGGGTGGCACCAATATCCAGTTTGCCCATGACCCTGCGACCGGTCGCGTTGTGGTGATAGAAATCAATCCCAGGACTTCGCGCTCCTCGGCGCTGGCGTCGAAGGCGACCGGTTTTCCCATCGCCCTGGTATCGGCCAAGCTGGCTGCAGGCCTCACACTGGATGAAATCCCCTACTGGAGGGATGGTACCCTGGACAAATATACTCCTTCGGGTGACTATGTCGTGGTCAAGTTCGCCCGCTGGGCTTTCGAAAAGTTCCGGGATGCTGATGACAGGCTGGGCACACAGATGCGCGCCGTGGGTGAGGTGATGAGCATTGGTAAGACCTACAAGGAGGCCTTGCAGAAATCGATTCGCTCCCTGGAAAAAGGACGCTATGGTCTGGGTTTTGCCGGGGACTTTCATCAGAAATCTCTGGATGAACTCATGGGCCTGCTCAAGGAGCCCTCCAGTGAGAGGCAGTTCATCATGTACGAAGCCTTGCGTAAAGGTGCCGGTGTACAGGAACTTTACCGCAGGACGCATATCAAGCCCTGGTTCATCCAGCAAATGAAGGAGCTGGTGGAACTGGAAGAGGAGATACTTTCTTACGCCGGTGAGATGCTGCCCGATGATTTGCTGGTGCGTGCCAAGAAAGACGGTTTTTCGGACCGCTACCTGTCGCAGTTGCTCGGCGTGGCGGAGAAGGAGATTCGCCACAGGCGCAGCGCCATCGGTGTGATGGAGGGATGGGAAGCGGTTCACGTGAGTGGCGTGGAAGATGCGGCGTATTATTTCTCTACCTACAACGCGCCCGACAGCACCGAGAGCGTTAGCGGGCGGAAGGTTATGGTGCTGGGGGGTGGCCCCAACCGCATCGGTCAGGGCATAGAATTTGATTACTGCTGTGTCCACGCGGCTTTTGCCCTGCGCGACGAGGGTTACAAAACCATCATGGTCAATTGCAACCCGGAGACGGTTTCCACGGACTATGACACTTCGGATAAGCTCTACTTCGAGCCGCTGACGGTTGAAGACGTGCTCAGCATTTATCAAAAAGAGCAGCCCGAAGGGGTGATCGTACAGTTCGGCGGTCAGACGCCGCTCAACATCGCCAATGAACTGGCTGAAGCAGGCGTCAGAATACTGGGCACCTCGCCTGGAGCGATAGACCTGGCTGAGGACAGGGACCGCTTCCGTCACAGGATGGAGGAGATGGGTATTCCCATGCCGGAATCCGGCATGGCCATCAATTTCGCAGAGGCCGTGGAAGTTGCCCACAGGATAGGCTATCCATTGATGGTGCGACCCTCGTATGTGCTTGGAGGGCGTGGTATGGAGGTGGTTTACGACGAGGATACGCTCAAGGCATATGTTGAGGCGGCAGTGGGCGTGACCCCTGACAGGCCCATTCTGATCGACAGGTTTCTGGAGAACGCCATTGAAACCGAAGCTGACGCCATTTCCGATGGCGAAATGGCCTTCGTGCCCGCGGTCATGGAGCACATCGAGCTCGCTGGCGTGCACTCCGGCGATTCGGCCTGCGTCATTCCCCCGGTTAGCCTGCCTCGTGAGCATATCGATACCATCCGCGAGTACACCGGGAAGATGGGGCGCGAGCTGGGCGTCGTGGGTTTGATGAATATCCAATATGCCATCGCCGACGGCGTCGTTTACGTGCTGGAAGCCAATCCGCGGGCGTCGCGCACCGTACCGCTGGTCTCCAAGGTATGCAATGTCTCCATGGTGCGGATTGCCACCCAGCTCATGCTGGGCAAGAAGCTCTCCGACCTGGGTATCAAAGCGCGAGAGATTCCTCACTTCGGGGTTAAGGAAGCGGTTTTCCCATTTCCCATGTTTCCCGAGGTGGACCCCGTGCTGGGGCCGGAAATGCGCTCCACGGGAGAGGTGTTGGGAATGGGTGATTCCTTTGGTCATGCCTATCTCAAGGCGGAAGAAGCCGCGCAGCAGAAGCTTCCCGAGCATGGCACCGTTCTGGTAACGGTGTCGGGAAAGGATGACCCTCTCCTGATGGAAATAGCGAGGCAGTTTGTCGAGCTTGGATTTAAGCTCAAAGCAACGCGGGGTACACATGATGTCCTGGAGGAACAGGGTATCAGCTCCGATGTGATTATGAAGATGTATGAGGGAAGGCCCAACATCGTGGATGCTATCAAGAACGGCGAGATTCAGCTGGTGGTAAATACGCCCAGCGGCAAGCTGAGCCAGTACGATGACTCGTACATCCGCAAGGCGGCGATAAAGTACCGGGTGCCCTATATAACCACGCTGGCTGCTGCGGCTGCTGCCGTGAGGGGCATCGCCACATACTGCCGCGGCGAGATGGAAGTCAGGTCGTTACAGAGCTACCATGCTGACATCGTTTAGAACCTGTGTGCCGTGATGCGCCGGCGCTTTGCATCTCTATTCTGCCCGGGCTGGACAGGCGCGCGATGGCTCTCGCTGGTAGAATCTGTTTGTCTCAGGCTTCTGGTGGTGCTGGCGCGAGGTTTATCCTCAGGGGCACGTTCCTTCTGGTTTCCCCTCCTATGAGTATGGCGAAGGCGTAGTCCCCGGCGACCTCGAACTTCACGTTGTTAAAGGCCATGATGGAGTTTATGCTCGTAAGCCTGCCGGCCTCTCCCTTTTCCGGTATCATAAGGTTGCCCCGTACGGAGAGCACCTGCCTGGCGTTTTCGTCCAGGAGCTTTATCTCCACATCCTTCTTCATACCCCACTCCGCCGGACCGGCCTCTGCCTGCCATACCAGGTATATTTGGGGCTGGGTGTGGGGAAGGGACTTGACCTTCAGGGCATTGAATATCCCCATCACGTTTAACTTGCCTTCTCTGGTCGCGCTGGCATAGTCGGCAATGACTGCCAAAGGTATGTCCATGACGTCAAGGATACCACGGGCGCTGCAACGATGCAATGGAGGAAGACCGCAGGCTGCTCGTTTCTCTGTGCCTGGAAGGCGCCGCCCCTGATTTTCTCCTTCGCCTGGAGAGCATTTCTCTATCTCTATCTTTTGAAGGATGCGGGAGAGTATAATCGCGGGGGTAAAGGGTACGGGTAAAGGGATAGCTGAAGGGGGAGTGCTGTCCACCAATGAGAAGGAGGTGATGCTATGGAAAAGATAGACGTCGAAGCCCTGTTTCTGGGACCGAAGTCGGAGAACCGGAAATTCTTCAAAGAGACACTGGATTTTCTCATGGATGAACATATTCACTGGCGCAGGAATTTTCACCCCGAGGACGAACCGGTGATAAATTTGAATCAGCAGCAGGAGAAGAGCTTCGAGGAGACGCTGGACAGGACAAGCAATGCCCTGCTGGAGCTGTCCTCCAGGCTCAAGTTCAGTTCCATGCCCTGGTTCTCACCTCGCTACCTGGGGCACATGAACTCCGACACGCTGATGGCTGCCAATCTGGCCTACATGGCGGCCATCCTTTACAACCCGAACAACTGTGCCTACGAGGGGTCCCCCGCCACGACTGCCCTGGAAATAGAGGTGGGCAAGCAGTTCGCCGGGATGATGGGCTACGACCCGCAGAAGGCATGGGGGCACATCACTGCGGATGGGACTATCGCCAACTATGAGGGTCTCTGGGTGGCACGGAACCTCAAATCGATACCTCTGGCCGTAAAACAGGCCAGGCCGGAGATGGTCGAGGGCATAGATGACTGGCACCTGCTGAATCTCCCTCCCGGCAGGATACTGGAACTGGTGAGCAAGGTCAAGGAGGCGGGCGCGCTGGAGGCGGTAAGGGAGCAATCCGTGCGGGGTATGGGTATGGAGAAGGGCAGGCTGGGCAAGCTCCTGGTTCCGCAGTCCAAGCATTACTCCTGGACCAAGGCCGTGGATGTCCTGGGCATAGGACAGGAGAACGTGGAGTATGTCCGGGTCAAGGATAACTATCGCATGGATGTCAGGCATCTCAAGGAATGCATCGACCGACTTGTGGCCGAGAAGACGCCCATCCTGGGTGTGGTGGCGGTGGTGGGCACCACGGAAGAGGGCGCCGTCGATGAGGTGCACGAAATTGTCAGGCTGAGGGAGAAGTACGAGAAGAAGGGCGTGTCTTTTTACCTTCATGTCGATGCCGCCTATGGAGGATATGCCCGGACCCTCTTCCTGGATGAGAATAATCTCTTCATGGGATTTAACGGCCTGAGGAAGACGCTGCACGAGCATGGTGTCGTTCACAAGGAGGTGGAGTGGCCCTCGCAGGACGTTTACGAGGCGTTCAGGGCGATGCCCCAGGCAGATTCCATCACCATCGACCCGCACAAGATGGGGTATATCCCCTATACCGCCGGTGGAATCGTTATGAAGGACAGGAGAGTGCTTGACCTCATTTCCTACTTTGCCGCTTATGTCTTCGAGAAGTCCGGGGATAACCCCATGCTGCTGGGTAGCTACATCATGGAGGGGTCCAAGGCGGGGGCCACAGCGGCTGCGGTGTGGACGGCTCACCGGGTGCTGCCTCTTAATGTTACCGGCTACGGGAGAATAATCGGGCGCAGCGTCGAGGGGGCGGCCAGGTTTTATTACTCACTTTTATCCACGGGTGTGCTGGATGCGGATGGAAGGAAATTCCGGGTGGTGCCCCTGACCAGGCCCGATTTCAATATCGTTGACTTTGCCTTCAACGAGGTGGGCAATGCCAGTCTTAAGAAAATGGATGAAGTTAACCAGAAAGTCTATGACAGGTGCTCTTATAAATCGGGGCCAGTTTACTCCGACAGTTGGATTACCTCGAAGACCAGCCTCAGCTCCGGTGACTACGGAGACGCCCCCAGGGCGTTCGTGGCGAAGCTGGGCATTCCCGCCGCTGAGTGGGACAGAGTGAAGAGCGTCTATGTGCTGCGCTGCTGTGTGCTCACCCCTTACCTGACCAGGGGCGCGACCTACACGGAATACTGGAGCAACTTCATGAACACGATGCGAAAGACGCTGGAGCAGGTGGTGAAAGTACCCTGACGGGGAGCAGGCAAGGGGGTGGCCTGGGGTGGCCTTTACATGAGATTGCTGCAGCAGCAGAGTTGCCTCGCAAAGACAAAAGGAGGAGTTCGCACTGACAAAGGGGAGGGCTTACAGTGAATCATTCCTGTTTTTTTGCGAGAGGCACCTTTTTTCTGTCTGTCTTTGCGAGGAGCCGCAGGCGACGCGGCAATCTGGGGGATTGCTACCTGCGTGAAGCACTTTATAGTAAGGGAGGGAGATGCATTGCGCCCCTCCCTCCCCGAAATTCTTCTTGTTACCTGGGTCCGGGTTGTGGATACAGCCAGGCATTGACCACTGCCAGCACGGTGCTCATATTAAGCCCGCAGTCTCCCACGGGATAGAGCCAGTGATTGACGCAGGTCAGCACGTAGGACATGTCGCAGGCGTTAGGTATTAGTCCCGTCTCGCCGGTGAAGTCCAGAGTGACGGGGTCAGCGGCTATCGCAATGTCCTGTTGTCTGTCGCGAAATCCCGTTTTGCTGGCGACAACGGTGTAGCTTCCGCTGGCAGGTGCGATGAGGATGTATTCTCCATTGACGCTATCGCTGGTGGTGCTGCCAACCAGAGTTTCTCCATCCCAGAGCCCAAGCGTTACACCTCCCAGGACATCGCAGTTGACTTCACCTGTCTTGCCGTCGATGGCAATGAAGATCTTGACCATGTAGTCCTCGACCTCGCCGTCATCAGCGGGGCCATAGTAGGGCAACTCTCCATCAGAGCTGAAACGGAAGCGGCAGAAGGTATCGCCGGGCAGCACTCCGTCGCTCCCGCTGGGTACCCCCAGCAGGATGTTAGTATTCCCTGAACCCAGGTCATAGTTCCAGAGTGGGTGCTCAAGGGGGTCACCTCAGTCGCCGTTATGGTTCCAGTCGAACCAGGCATTGAGCTGTCCTGCTTGTGAAGCGTTCACGGTAATATTGGCGAACCTGCCTATGGCGAGCGGGGTGTTGAAGGTAACGCCGTCCTCGTCGTCGCTGGTGGTAAGGTCATCGAGCAGGGCGTCTGCCGACGGCTGGCCGTCCGCCTCAGAGTCAATGAGGGCGCCCAGGTGAAAACCGGGCACTATCACATGGCGCGCGCCGTTGCTGGCCAGCAGGG
>JAGGYM010000015.1 GCA_021162545.1 Dehalococcoidia bacterium
CCTTGCGTACGTGCTCTTAAGAGCCCATATAAACACACATGGACATCGGTTGAGTCTTAACGCGCATGGTATCACTGAAATGTATATAAACTGCTTAGCCAGAGGCACTGGTGACCCAAGCTCCTAGTCGAATAGCCGAAACTGGCGATATTTTATTCAGTGTTCGTGCTCCGATTGGTCATGTAAACACTGCCACAGAGCGATGTTGTGTTGGAAGGGGACTTTCTATCATCAAACCTAACCCAAATTTACCACAAACCGGGCAGCGCGGGGCAAAAATTTGGAGGTCACAGCTTTGAATGAGATAAAAGCTGAAGCTGAGAGGTCAATGTAGTCCCCCATAATATATAAAGGACTTGACATAGCTCTCCCGTTATGGTATGCTATATTATGTTCATTAAAGAGATAATCAAGAAGAACCCTGCTTCTGATAAAACCTTCACCTATCACCGCTTGATGGAGGCGGTAAGGACACCCAGGGGGCCACGGCAGCATATCATCCTCAACCTGGGCAAACTCGATCTCCCCAGGGAAGACTGGAAGACCCTGGCCAATCGCATTGAAGAGATTCTCTCCGGTCAGCAACCCCTCTTCACTCCTCCCTCACATATCGAAAGCCTGGCCCATTATTATTCCGGGATGCTACGACGAAAGGAGATGCAAAGTGCTCCGGTATCCGAACAGTCAGACTGGGAAAAGGTTGACTTAAATTCCCTTTCCCAGAGTGAAGTGAGGACGATCGGGGCTGAATCAGTAGCTTGGAGTGCCTTCAAACGTCTCGGCTTTCCCCGCATCCTTTCCGACCTGGGATTCAGCCGGGAGCAGGTACACAAGACGGCATTGCTGGTTGTCGGCAGGCTGGTCCATCCGGCAAGTGAAAGGGAGACTGCCCATTGGGGAAGAGGAATAAGCGCCCTGCAAGAGCTCCTGGGAACTGACTTCCAGCATTTATCCAACAATGCTCTCTACCGCACCTCCGACCATCTGGTGAAGCATCGTGATGAGATCGAGAAAGGGCTTGCTGAGAGGGAAAGGGACATCTTTAACCTGGGAGAGAAGATCATCCTCTATGACCTGACCAACACCTATCTTACCGGAAATGCTCGACACAGCCATATAGCCCGCCGTGGCCGTTCCAAGCAGAAGCGTAACGATTGCCCCCTGCTTACCCTGGCCCTGGTGCTGGATAACGAGGGATTTCCCAAGGCGAGCCGGGTTCTCGAAGGGAACATAAGTGAGCCAGGGACCCTGGCGGGCTTCCTGCAGGATCTTAAATCCGACCCCCGTGGCCAATTATCTCTCTTGACGGATCCGGCTACCCTGGTCTTCGATGCAGGGGTGGGGACACGCAATAACCTGGAACTGGTCCGCCGGGAGGGTTTTCACTATGTCACGGTGAGCCGTCAGAGGCCGGGTGAGATTCCAAAAGAAGGTCTCACTGTTATCAGGGAGGACAAGGATTCTACCATTGAGGTCAAGCGTCTGGATGGTGAGGGAGAAACGATACTTTACTGCCAGAGTACAGCCAGGGCTCGTAAGGAAGAATCGATGAAGGCCAGCTTTCAAAAGCACTTTGAGGAGGGCCTGCAGGCTATCTCTGACTCCCTGTCCCGGCAACGGGGGCACAAAGCTTATGGCAGGGTAATGGAACGATTGGGGAGGCTAAAGGAGAAATACCCTACTATAGCCCAGTTCTACAATGTGGAAGTCTATCAGGAAAGGGGCAGGGCCACCCGGATAGAGTGGAAAATCGACCGGGAGAAGGAGCTTGAGACACGTTTTTCCGGTTCCTATTACATCCGTTCCAGCCGCACCGACCTTGATGAAAAGGAGCTGTGGTCGCTTTACATGATGCTGGCTCAAATAGAGGCATCCTTTCGCGCACTCAAGAGCGAGCTGGGCTTAAGGCCGGTACGTCATCACAGTGACCTTCGCATGGAAGGCCATCTTTTCATTAGTATCCTGGCCTATCATCTGCTGGCTGGTATCCAGAGGGAATTGAGGCAGAAGGGCATCTTCTATCGGTGGGAGACCATCAGGAACAGGCTGTCTACCCAGACGAGGGTGACGGCATCCCTGACCAATGATAAGGGCGAACGCATTCACCTCCGGCAGACGACTGACCCTGAACCCTTCCACTTTGAGATCTACCGGGCACTTGGATTGCCCCTAAAGCCTCTCAAGGCAAAACGGTTGAGAGTATAAAAATGTAGTGACCATAAAATGATGCAGATACTCCATTTTAGCTACGTTTTTCGACAGTCAGTGGTAAATTTGGGTTAAAGATCCTGAAGATAAAGTTTATATCGAATTTGTATTACGAGCGATGCCTTCTATGTGGGGCATCTTTGAAGGCGGAGGCTCTGTATTTGGCAATGCCAGAAAAGAAGACCTCCAATCCCTGAAAATTGTTTGGCCACGAGCAGAAGAAAGGCGAGCCATTGCTGCTATTTTGGGATCGCTGGACGACAAAATTGAGCTGAACAGGCGGATGAACTAGACTCTGGAGGCCATGGCCCGCGCCATCTTCAAGTCCTGGTTCGTGGATTTCGACCTGGTGATTGATAACGCTTTGTGTGCCGGTAATCCTATTCCCGAGTCTATGCGAGAACGCGCTGAGATGCGAAAAATCGCCCTGCCTGCGCCGCAAAGCGAAGCGGCGCGGCAAGGCCAGGCGCACTCTTCCCCGACAGCTTTGAGGATTCTAAATTGGGAGAGATACCGAAGGGATGGGAGATCAAACTAATTGGTGAGGCTATTCGGTGTGTTGGTGGATCAACACCAAGCACCAAGAACCCTGCATTTTGGAATGGTGGAACGAATCCTTTTGTGACCCCCAAGATATGTCATCACTTACGAGCCCAGTAATACTGAACA
>JAGGYM010000021.1 GCA_021162545.1 Dehalococcoidia bacterium
GATTTCGCTGCATCAGGGCAGCAATTTACCACGGCAATGTTATGGTAGTAACTCGGTGCCATATACCCCCACCGCCTGGAAACGGCACCAGGGGAATCAACAGAACCAAAGGAAAAAGCAAGAGGTGAGGGAAGTACCCCCTCACCTGCGACATCAGCATGCGCTTTGCTTATCACGCGAAAATAGTATCCAAACTCGGGACTGAGAACGAGCTAACTTCAAGCCAAACCCTGACACAAACAAGTGACACTCCCTGCTCCATTTCCCCTATCAACCAAGCTTTAGTGTTTTATTATACTCCCATCGCCCACCTCAAGCAAAAACGGCTCTCCCAATCAGCGAACCATAATCATCACTTGAGAGACATGCTCCCTTAGACTTCATTCACGGATCAGGGGGTGCTATCGCCGCTTGACACTGTGCAGGACGTATATGATATAATCATACTGAAAGTAAGCAGAGAAAGAGTAAAAGTCAAAATTCCCACGAGGGCACCAGGACAATGACAGAATTTCGTTATGCCGGGTTTGGCCGCAAGGTCAAGGCGTGGAGGGCAGGATTCAAGCCTTCCATGACACAGCGAGACCTGGCCAGGGAGATCGGCGTGAGCGATGGCTTCATCGCCCACATAGAGATGGGCCGGACGTTGCCGGGGAAGAGGACCCTGCAGGCACTCGCCCGGGCGCTGGGCGTGCCCGAGCTGGAGATGTTCCATGAGGCGGGATACCTGAGCGAGACTACTCCCACCGACGAGGAGATACTCCGCGACCCAGAGCTGCGGCTCTTCTTCCGCGACGAGTGGCATCATCTCTCCGACGACGACAGGGAGTGGTTCAAGAGCTTCGTGCGCATGGTCAAGGAAAAACACAGGGAAAAGAAGTGATAAGGCCGCCAGCGCGGCTATGGAAGAGGTGGCTTTTACCGGGGGAAACGGGGGATGTCCCGGGAGCGACCGCAACAGAAATCGCCGTCAGCAATGCATCTCCATACCAGTCTGACAGGTGCGGAAGTGAGCTGCGAGCGATAATACTTTGAACTTCTGGAGAAGCCGAGGAAAAAGGTGTCGGGAAAAGAGATAGCGCAGAGCACCAGGCGCAGGTGCAACACCAACGACCCCGAGATAATAGCCAGCAGGGAAGGTCTTGAGATTATAGAGACCTATCTTCCCGAGCGGTGGTGGGACATATTGCTGTGCGACTGTGTCGCCATCAGGGAAAACCTGGTGCCCAAGTGGCAGCGGTGGTGCATCGCGCACTGCCTGGGACATCACTTCATGCACCACGGCAACCAGCTCAGGCTGCGCGAGTGGACCGAGCTGATCACCGAAAGAAAGCGACAGGAAGCGGAAGCTGAGACTTTCGCCGCCTGGCTGCTTATCCCGGAAGATGAGCTGATGGCATTGAAGGAGAGCGAAGGAGAGAACCTGAATACCTGGACGATATCGGAACACTTTCAGGTACCAAACGAGATAGTGCCCTTCCGGCTGGGAATGGGCGATAATCAATATCTGAAGTCTATTGGCTGGTAGAAGAAAAAACTATGGTTGTGCTTCTCGTGGTATCCCTCGTATTCGCCGTGCTTATCGTACTGTCCCGCAAAGGTTGATTCATGCCTGGATACACGGGAGCCATATTGCTATGCGACCTTTCTTCTCGAGAAGCCCTGCACATACCCGCCTTCAACTACGCACGGAGATTCCTCGGCGGACGCGGCACAGGAATTGAAGAGACTGCACCTCGCACGCTGAGGCCATATCAGGCGCAGGTGCAATACCTGCAATTCTAATTTAGAGAGTGATACAATTCCCGGCAACAGTTTCATCAGGGGGTTGCAGCAAAGCAACGGCAACTATAAAATAGACAGCAACAAGACGGCCCTGACAGGAGAATTCATGGAGATTTCAGAAAAGCAAACGGGAAACGTGAATGTGGTATCCCTGTGCGGCAGGTTCGACGCTTATTCTTGCAACAACGTGGAGGCCAGGCTAAACCTGATGATTGAGAGCTCCCAGGTCTGCCTGGTGGTCAACCTCGAAGGGCTGGAGTACATAAGCAGTTCCGGGCTAAGGGTATTCCTGGCAGCGCTCAAGAAGGTAAGGAAGCAGAATGGCGATATAAAGCCTGGACGACCTGGTTACCATCGGCTTATTTCTCCTGATAGATGCACGGTTCAGGAAGTTTGCCAAAAAGATGCGCCAGTACTTCGAAACTCACCACAAAACAGACAGTGGCTACCGTCTGATGCAGGATGAAATACTCCTGATAGTAAAGAAAGTCTGAACAGCCCCGAATGCCACCGGAGCGAAGGAGAATTACATGGCAAGCGAACTGGAGCTTTATCTGAAACCATCCGAGCTGATCAATGCCGATAACGAGGCTATCCAGGAGACGGCGAAAAGGCTAACCCTGGGATGCACCTGCGACGAGGAAAGAATCTCCCGTCTCTTCTATTTCGTTCGTGACACCATCAAGTACAGCGTTTACATGATTTCCACCCACCCCGACGACTTCAAGGCCAGCACGACGCTGGCAAGGGGGAAGGGATACTGCGTTCAGAAGGCAGTTCTGCTGACAGCGCTGGGAAGAGCCGCCGGCGTGCCCTCGAGGCTCGTCTTCGCCAAAATAAGAAACCACAGAACGCCCGCGCACCTGATGGAGCGAACGGGAACGGACGTCTTCCCCGGTCATGGTTACAACCAGTTCTACCTCCACGGGGAATGGATTAACGCCACGGCAACTTTCGACAGGGAGCTCTGCCTGAGAATGGGATTCCCCATGGTAGAGTTCGACGGCACGCGTCATGCCACCCTGCCCACAACGGACCTGAAAGGAAACCCCTTCATCGAGTACCTGGAAGTGTACCCGCCCCGGGCAGATGTCCCGCTGGAATGGATTGCAGAAAGAGTATCCCTGATATGGGGCGCCAACAAGAGGGCATGGCTCAACAAAGAGAATTCCTCTTCGCATTTCGAGTCCAATGGTCTATAATCCTGTATTAACTGAGAGGATAAATGGAGATTATTGATTTTCACATCCACCTGGTTAAGAAAGGCCTGCTAAATCCTACCGTGCTCGAATTCCTGAAGGTAAATAATCCTTTTTTTTATTCTCACTTTGAAGACTTTAGCAATAATCCTCCGTCACTTGTGAATTATCTCAAAAGCCAGGGAGTGAAGTACGCCGTGGTCTTGCCTGAATATGCCCCGGCCACCAGTGCTTTCATTCCCACAGAACTGGTCATAGAGTATTGCCAGGGCGAGGACATGCTCATTCCTTTTGCCAGTCTGAACCCGAACACCGACCCTGAACCTGCTAAGAAACTTGAGCATTATGTAAAAGAGTGTGGCGTGAAAGGGCTCAAGTTTTTGCCTTCGTATCAGTTTTTCTACCCCAATGAAGTAGCCCTTTATCCCACTTACGCCAAAGCCCAGGAATTAAACATTCCCGTTATATTTCATATTGGTTCCTCGATATTCAAGGGAACGAGGATAAAATACTGCGACCCCATTTATCTGGACGATATAGCCACCGATTTCCCGGATTTGAAAATTATCATGGCTCACAGCGGCAGGGGATTCTGGTATGAGAAATGTTTCTTCCTCTCGCGCTTTCATAAAAATATTTATATGGACATTACAGGGCTTCCCCCCAGGAACCTTCTAAGTTATTTCCCGGAGCTGGACAGCAATGGGAAGAAGGTAATCTTCGGCTCAGATTGGCCTGCCATGCCCACAGGAATAAAAGAAAACGTAGAGATAATAAAGTCGCTGCCGCTCAGCAGCAATACCATAGAGGGAATCCTCTATCGCAATGCTGAAAAGATACTTTTTGATGGCTGAAATTTAGTTGGAGGCAGAAATGTTTGAACTGGGCCCCACTACGAGCTTTTACGTGGTTGTCCTGCTCTGGGTAGCCAGGACCATCATTCTTTCCTTCATCTGCGCCTTCCTGGCATGGCTTGGCATCAGGGTACTGGATGCGCTCACCCCGCATATTCACGAGCGGGAAATTATTGGAAAAGACCCCATTGCGGTGGGTCTGTTCATCGCTGGCTTTCTCATCCTGGTTGGCCTAGTCATCCACGGAACCATAACCGGGCCCGTCATCGTTGGCGCCGGAGTCCTGGAGAGCCTGTTCGATATTAGAAGGCTGGGGCTGATAGCCGTCAGCTTTCTCGTGAGCCTTCTCCTGGGGATAGCGCTGTTTTATATCGTGAACAAACTGACGCCCAGGATTCCTTTCGAGAGCATCAAGAAGAGCCCCCTTGCCGTGGGCATATACGTCTTCGGCTACCTGGTCTTCTTCGGCTTGATAATGCACGCTGCCCTGACCACACCGCTGTAAGGAACATCACCATGAAACTGCGGAGGGTTATCCTCATTTCACTGGCAGCAATTTGCGCATCGATAATACCATCCTACGCCATAGCCAATCCATCTGAGAACTTTTACCAGAATAAGGGAAAGGTCTTCGACGACTGGGGACTGTGCCGAACCCACTCCACTGGAGAGGAAGGCTTCTTCCAGGTCTTCTCGCAAACGGAGTTTCGACCCGCCATTGTCTTCGAGAGCCTGGGGGAAAACGCCGACAGGGCATACCGCCTTGGCCAGGAGCTGGCTGAAAATTACCCCGACCCCGACCAGCGGGCGGAGAAAGTTTTCGCCTTCGCCAGGGATAAGATGAGGTACGACTCGGATGTCTCCCAGTTTGGCTTCGACGAGTTCGCCCAGAACGCCGATGAAGTGGTTGCTGCAATTGAAGAGGACGGCTTCACCTATGGCGACTGCGAGGACTATGCCGTCCTGCTCGCCGTAATGTACAGGGGAGGCGATTACCGCTCAGCCATCGCCCTGGCGCCAAATCACGCAGCGGCGCTGGTGTACCTGCCAGGATATAAGAAGGCCAACCAGAGTCTGTCTCTCGATGGCGAGCCCGGATGGGTCTGGGCTGAGGCCACCGGAGGCAACAACCACCTGGGATGGATGCCGGAGCAGTACATGGGAGCACCTCTGGCAGCTTACGAAGTTACTGACGAATCTATAGCGGCACTGGAACCACCCGTCAATCCTCCCGTCACCACTGTAAGGCAGAAGGGCAGCAATACCGGAGTGCAAATATCGCCCTTTTTCATTGTAATCGCTTTCATGTGGATCTTGCCCCTGTTTCGACGAAGGCGGCGCAGATAAGGAAGAACAAGCGGTCGGATAATAGCACCAGGATAAAAAAAGGCGAAGGGCAGAACAGCGGAGTACCCGTCTGCCACCCTTCGCCAAAGTTGTAAGCCGTTGGCGACCCCGAGGGGATTCGAACCCCTGATCTCCACCGTGACAGGGTGGCATGTTAGGCCGCTACACCACGGGGCCAAGAACTTCTAAGTATATAAAGAGGATTTATTCCTGTCAAACTGAGGGAAACGCCCAAACCACACTTCCAGCCCACAGGAGCAGGAGGAACGGCAATTGTGCTAAACTTCCCCCAAGGAGCCGGAAATGCCCGCTAGCGAATCTTACCACCAGCCGTTGCGCATGCTCGACGCCAATCTCAACCGTTCGAGCGAAGGGTTACGCGTGCTGGAAGACATCGCCCGATTCTCATTAAACGACGCCCGCCTGAGCCAGCAACTGCGCGCCATGCGCCACCAGCTGAGGCGACGAAGCGAACCGCTGAGTATAAAGCTCCTCTCGCAGCGAAACTCGCCTGGAGACGTCGGCGTCAGCAAAGCGAAGAAGCCACAGAAAAACCTTGCCGGCGTGGTTCGTGCCAATGCCATGAGGGTAGAGGAATCGCTGCGCGTCATAGAAGAGCTGGCCCGCACACCCAAATTGAGAGGCCTCCTGGACCCGGTCGAACTGGAAGGAAATCGCTTTGCCCTCTACTCCATAGAGCAAGAGCTCTTCTCCCTGCTGTTGCGCCGGGACAAGGCAAAACAGCTGCGTGGCCTCTACGCTATACTGGACCTCCAGGTACTGGCGGGCAGAGATGCCATAAAAGCATCAAGAGAAATCATCGCCGCGGGCGTCAGTGCCATCCAGTTGAGAGACAAGAAGGGCAGCAAGCGGGAGCTGTTGCCATTGGCACGGGAGCTGGGTGCCCTCTGCACCGCGGCAAACATCCTCTTCATCGTCAACGACCACCTGGACCTGGCCCTGGCATCAGGCGCCGACGGCATCCACCTCGGACAGAAGGACATGCCCATCAGCGCCATGCGGCGGGAGATGCCCGTGGACAAAATTATCGGCTGCACCATCAATACGGTGGAGCAGGCCGTCAGGGCACAGCAGGATGGAGCGGACTACATCTCCCTGGGAGCCATCTTCCCCACAGGAACGAAAGAGGGCGCCATCGTGATAGGCACAGAGAGATTAAAAGAGGTAAGAGAGGCGATATCAGCACCGCTGGTAGCCATCGGCGGCATCACCGGGGACAACGTCAACGAAGTAATGGCCACGGGCGCCGACTGCGTTGCCGTCTCCAGTGCCATATTATGTCAAGATGATATCGGGGCGGCAGCAGCCCTGCTGCTAAAAAAGATCAGTGCCCCGGAGGAAAAATGTCAGGATCGGTAGGAGATGCCGGAAACGGTAGACGTCTTCTACAGCATGCTCATGACCAAAAATTTCTCCCCGCTCATGACTCAAGGGCTGCATCTCAAAGACGGACGCCCTGTGCTGCATTATAAAAAGAACTCGAGGGCGACTTTTCAGCCGCCCTCGAGCAAAAAAACTCCGCAAACGAATATCTCGCTTCTAGCCCAAACCCATACCTTTGGCCACTACCTCCCGGTAGTAGTTGCCCTCGCCATAGCCGCGTTCAACGGTCTTGGCACGGGTAGTGTAGTAATGAAGGTCGTGCTCTACAGTGACGCCCATGGCGCCGTGCATCTGGTGCGCCAGGTTGAAGAAAGTGGCTGTTACCTGATTTACCCATGCCTTGGCCACAGCGACTGGCTTGGCAGTGGAGACACCTTCGCTGACTGCCCAGGCCGCCTGGTGAGCGGCGAGCTTGGTTCCCTCAAGATAGGTGGACATATCAGCACAGTAGTGCTGCAATATCTGGAAGCTGCCGATGGGCTTGCCGAACTGTTTTCTGTCCAGAACGTAGCTGATGGTGTCTTCCATCACCCACTGGAAATTGCCTACCATCTCGCAGCACCCGGCGGCATCGTTCTTTTCCCAGGCCTTCTGCACAACGGGCCAACCCTGGTTCAAGCCACCGAGGACACTGCCTTTGGATACCTTGACGTTTTCAAAAACGACTTCGCTGAGCTTCTCGTGAGCCATGGTGCTCAGCGGTGACACCTTAACCCCGGCGCTTTTGGCGTCCACGATGAACACGGTAACGCCATCTGCAGCGTCGCTCGTGCGAGCGGCAACCAGCAGGTAATCAGCGACGCTGGCATAGGGAACGAACAACTTGGTGCCGTTGATGACGAAGGAATCTCCCTCGGCTTTCGCCCTGGCCTTGACTGCCGTGGGCTCGTATCCCAGCTCGGGCTCAATGAGAGCCATGCTGAAGATAGCCTTGCCGCTGGCTATCTCGGGGAGGTATTTGCCCTTCTGTTCCTCGCTGCCGGCGTCCATGATGGGCAGGCCACCGAGGACCACCGTGGAGACGAATGGCGCAGGCAAACAAGCACGTCCCATTTCTTCCAGCAGCACGGACAGGTCGAGAAAACTCATTTCGCTGCCGCCATACTGTTCCGGAAAAACCAGGCCCATCCAGCCCAGGTCCGCCATCTCCTGCCATAGCTCCGGAGAGTAGCCCTTTTCGTCCTGTTCCATTTGTTTCACAAAGCTCTTAGGGCATTTTTCTTCCAGAAAATCGCGCGCCGATTGCTTCAGTATTTCTTGTTCTTCAGAAAGCGATAAATTCACGTTAGCCTCCTTTCACCTTCGTAATTTTCCAGCTAAGCGGGAAGACCCAATCCCCTCTGAGCTATAATGTTCTTCAGTATTTCACTGGCGCCTGCCTGCAAACTGTACCCCTTGGAACCCAAATACGAGTGTGCAGCCATGCCACCTATTTTGGCGCACTTGGAATCCATCCAGAGAAGCCCGTATGGTCCGAGAACTTCCACGGCGAAGTTGGCCACGCGCTGCTCGAAAGCAGTGGCATAGGCCTTGGACATGCAGGCTTCCACCGTGGGAGTCTTCCCCGCTTCCATGGCCATGGCGACGCGGTACATGAAGAGGCGGCCCACTTCGAATTCAACCTGGAGCTGCGCCAGCTTTTGGCGAATTACGTCATCATGGGCCAGAGTCTTGCCGTTGTATTTCGTCTCGATGACGAATTTAATCAAGCCGTCGAACAGGGGATAGTTGCCCATGAGCCTTTCCATTCCGCTTCTCTCGAAGGCGAGCTGCTCCATGACATGGTAAAATCCCTTGTTCAATCCTCCTATCCTGTATTTACTCGGGGTACGGACGTTGTCGAAGAAGACGTCGTTCCAGGCCTCGGTGCCGGTAACGTCCACCATGGGAATGCGGGAAATCCCTTTGAGGTCCAGAGGCATGATGAACTCGCTGATGCCCTTGTGCTTGGCAACTTCCTGGTCGGTCCTCGCCAGCAGATAGACGTAGTTGATGAAGGAACCACCGCTGGTCCATGTCTTCTGTCCGTTGATGATGTAATCATCGCCATCGGCCACGGCCTTGGTCTTGAGAGAAGCCAGGTCGGAACCCGATTCCGTCTCGCTCATGCCCAGACCGCAGTAGAGTTCTCCCTTTATAATCTTGGGCAGGAAGTATTCTTTCTGCTCCTCGGTGCCATACTGCAACACCGAGCCACCGATCTGGCGATCGGAAAACCAGTGACAGGCCGCCGGCGCGCCGTAGCGCAGCATCTCCTCGGTAACTATCATGCGCTCCACATGGCCCAGCCCCTGGCCACCGTATTCCCTGGGCCAGGAAAGGCCAATCCATCCCTTCGCTGCCACCCTCTTGGTAAACGCGGGGTCGTAGTCCTGTATCCAGGCGTCGCAGGAAGGCTTCCAGAGCCCCTGCTTTATTTCATCTTCCAGGAAATCCCGTACTTCTTTTCTGAGCTTTTCCTGCGCTTCAGTAAAACTGAAATCCATATCACCCTCCTTTAGAGATTGATGTTAGAGTACTTCCGCCATGGGCGAGCGAAGAAATCACGCTCCCACTTCTTGTCCAGTACGTCCAGGGACCGGTTTATCAGCTTCCTGGTGTCGTGAGGCCAGATGATGTCATCGATATAGCCTCGTTGGGCAGCCTGGTAGGGACTCTCGTACATCTCGGAAAACTCTTTTATCCTCGCAGCCTGCGTTTCCTTGGGATTCTCCGATTCTCTTATCTCTCTGGCAAATATGATGCTGGCTGCGGTATCGGCGCCTACGATGGTGACGCGCGCAGTTGGCCAGGCATAGATGAAGTCGGCGCCAATGGACTTGTCCAGCATTCCATAGTGAGCGCCGGCAAAAGATTTCCTTATCATGATGCCAATCATCGGCACGGAGGCGTCGGCCCAGGAGTAGAGCAGCTTGGCGCCGTGTCGCAGTATGCCATTCCAGTCCTGCTGCGAACCTATCATGTAGGCAGGGCAGTCGGTAAGCGAAACCAGAGGAATGTTGAAGAGGTCGCAAAAGCGTATGAACCTGGCCAGCTTGTCGCAGGCATTGATGTCCAGCACCCCGGCCATTACCAGCGGCTGGTTGGAAACGATGCCCACGGGGCGGCCGTTCATGCGGGCAAAGCCACATATGGCGCTCTTGGCATAGTCCTTGAATATCTCGACGAAGTGCCCGTTGTCCACCACTTTCTTGATTAAGGGATACATGTTGTAGGGCTTGGTAGGCTCGTCGGGAATGAGGGTGTCGAATTCGGGGATTTCCCTCTCAGGGTCGTCGCTGCATTCGATGCGAGGAGGTCTCTCTTTATTGTTGGAGGGGAAGAAGGACAGCAGCTCCTTGCATTTATCCAGGCAGTCCTTGTCGTCCTCGGCCACGATGTGTGTCTGTCCCGATTTAACGGCATGGCTTCTCCAGCCACTGAGCTCCTCCAGGCTAATTTTCTCGCCGGTCTGCGTCTTGACGAAGGCAGGGCCAGCAATGCCCATGAAGCCGGTTTCTCTCGTCTGAATGACGAAGTCCATCATTACAGGGTGATAAGCCTGGCCACCGAGGCAGGGCCCCATCAGCAGGGATATCTGAGGGATTATACCCGAGGCCTGTATCTGAGAGTGGAACGTCCAGCCATAAGATTCCAGGGTATCCATTCCCTCCTGCAGGCGTGCGCCGGCAGAGTCGTTCAGTGTTACGAAAGGCCAGCCCTTGTCCTTGGCAAAATCGATGGCGGTGGAGAGCTTCTTGCCGTGATATTCACCAAAGGTACCCATCATGGAAGTGAAGTCCTCTGCACCGGCAACGACATCCCGGCCGTTGACCTTGCCGAACCCGGTAACGATCCCCTCTGCGGGGATGTCCGCCTTGTCCAATCCAAAAGCGGTGGTCCTGTTCCTGACCCACATTCCTATCTCGCTAAAGGTGCCCGGATCAAAGAAATATTCCAGCCTCTCCCGGGCCGACATCTGACCTTTTGCATGGCGCTTCTCGATAGCCTTCTCGCCACCCTGGGCCAGAATGTGCTCCCGCCGCTTCTGCCACTCCTCCATTCTTTCTGCGGTCGTGCCGCCAGTTACTTCACTCATAAATAGACCTCCTTGTTTTAGCTCTCGATAACGGCTATTTTGTCACCGGTTTGAACAGTGGAACCTGCCTCCACCACTATCTCCTTGACCGTGCCCTTGATGGGCGCCAGTATGGGGTTCTCCATCTTCATCGCTTCCAGGGTACAAATCATATCGCCCTCATCAACCGCACTTCCCGCCTTGACATCCACCGACAGTATCTTACCGGGTAGAGGGGCCTCCATTATTTCTTCCATCTTTTTCCGTAACCTCCTTCTCTATTTTTTGAGTACTTTAAGATATTTTGTGCAAACGAGGTATTTTATAGCACAAGAGGCCTAAAAAGGCAATTTTACACGTGTGCCCGTGGCCTTCCCCTTTCGTCTTTGCAAACCACCCTTCATCTTTGCGAGGCAGCGGAACGCAGTGCAGCGACGCGGCAATCTCATGCAGAAACCACCCTTCATCTTTGCGAGGCAGCTCTTGCTGCCGTGGCAATCTCATGCAACGACCCCCTTTCCGTCTTTGCGAGGCAGCGGAACGCAGTGCAGCGACGCGGCAATCTCATGCAGAAACCACCCTTCATGTTTGCGAGGCAGCGCTGCTGCCGTGGTAATCCCCCCTTCGATGCACCGACATCGAAACATGTGAGCTGTAGCTGCCACCCGTGGGGAGCATTTGACAGCCGCATGACATGAGGATATCATCAACAAACTGCTTATGAAGAAACTAATCTGTCCCCTACTGGTGTTATTCCTACTCGCGGGAGGGCTGGTTGCGGGAGGATGCGCGGAGGTAAGAATGGCACAAGAAAACGATACCGTCACGGTTAATTACACCGGCAAGCTCGACGATGACACGGTCTTCGACTCGTCCATCGGGAAAGATCCGCTGCAATTTACTATAGGCGCAGGTCAGATGATACCCGGCTTCGAGAAGGCCGTTATCGGGATGAAAGTTGGCGAGAGCAAAACCGTCACCATTCCGGCAGAGGAAGCCTACGGTTCATATCGTGAGGATCTGGTGCAGGAGGTGAACCGGGACGAGCTTCCCCCGGACATGGAACCGGAGGTAGGGAGGATATTGCAGGGCAGCATGATGAACGGACAGGTAGCCATATTCACGGTGACCGATGTCAACGACACCACCGTGACGCTGGACGCTAACCATCCACTGGCAGACCAGGACCTGACCTTCGAAATCGAGCTGCTGGAAATCGCCTAGCAGTCTGCGCAACACCCGTAACGCTGGACGCTAACCACCCCCTGGCAGGTCAGGACGTGACCTTCGAAACCGAGCTGTTGGAAATCATTTAGCCGCCTGCCGCCACCAGAGAGCCCGGAGACAGAAAACCTCCTTTTTGTCTTTACAATTTCTCCCTTCCCGTCTTTGCGAGGTTGCCCTGTTGCCCTCACAAAATCCCCGAGATTGCCACGCCTTCGGCTCGCAATGACACACTCTTCGTCTTTGCGAGACCCTTTTTCGTCTTTGCGAGGAGCCGCAGGCGACGAAGCAATCTCGTGCAATGACCACTCACTTCACACAAATTGCCGCGCCACTCCGCACCCCGCAACAACACCCCTCAATGACGGGCAGGCACTTCCTCTTCCCCAACATTTTATTATCAGGTATACTCTCCTCAACCAGCCCCCCAACCCGTACGAGAGGAGGAAACAGATGAAGGAACTATCCGACGGCAAGACCAGCATATCGCAGCTGAAGGAAATGGTGCAGAAATTCGTCGACGACCGGGAGTGGGGCAAATACCACACGCCCAAAGACCTGGCCCTCTCCATCTCGATAGAGGCGGCGGAGCTGCTGGAGATCTTTCAATGGAGCGGGGAAACTGGTGCAAAAAAGGCGCTGGATACCC
>JAGGYM010000064.1 GCA_021162545.1 Dehalococcoidia bacterium
CATCGCATCCTGGGGCTGTATCAGGTCCCAAGGGTTGGGCTGTTCGCCCATTAAAGCGGTACGTGAGCTGGGTTCAAACCGTCGTGAGACAGGTTGGTCTCTATCCATCGTGGGCGCTGGAGATTTGAGGAGAGCTCTCCCTAGTACGAGAGGATTGGGAGGGACAGACCACTGGTGTGCCAGTTGTTCCGCCAGGGGCAGTGCTGGGTAGCTATGTCTGGAAGGGATAAGCGCTGAAAGCATCTAAGTGCGAAGCCCACTCCAAGATGAGATCTCCCACCGGTTTAACCGGGTAAAGCCGCAAGTAGACTACTTGCTTGATAGGCGGCATGTGTAAGCGGAGTAATCCGTTTAGCTGAGCCGTACTAATGGCTGAGGTCTTGACCCATATGAAATTGAACACAAAACCTGGAAATATTCACTGGTTAGTGGCGCGGGGTAGAGCAGCGGAAGCTCGTCGGGCTCATAACCCGGAGGTCGTTGGTTCAAATCCAACCCCCGCTACCAAGAAAATATAGAAGGCACGGTTTTCAGGGCCGTGCCTTCTTTTTGCATTTGTAGCTCTGTATGGCACAAAGAGGTTCGGCTAGGGGTTTACTTGTTTTTAGTGAAACTGTGGCAGTTACAGGAATAGTCCTGTTTGTTTTATTGGCCTGGTTATGGTGCTATAATTCTCAGGTCAGGAAGGTAAGAGATGAGCCAACGACGTGTAGTTCAAGATTTCGAGGTTATTTTAGAGCCTGAGGATGGGGGGGGGTATCATGTTTACTGCCCAATCTTGAAAGGTTGTCACTCCTGTGGAGATAGCAGGGAAGAGGCTCTGCAGAATATCAAAGAGGCAATAGGATTGTGGCTGGAAAGTGCGCAAGAGCTTGGCATCAGTCTCCCTGAGAGGGAAGTCATTAGCATACGAGCCTGATGAGCAAGAAATTACCAGCCATCAAGCCCCGGCAGGTTATCAGAGCTTTAGAGAAAGATGGTTGGCAGGTTCACCGCCAAAAGGGCAGCCATGTTTCTATGTACAAGAAAGGTGTTCCTAATCTTGTAGTCGTACCTCTTCATATTCGGGATCTGCCAAAAGGCACTCTTCATGGCATACTCGAGGATGCTGGTCCCACCGTAGAGCAATTCCGCAAGCTTCTTTGAGTTCTCCTCCGGAGGTCGTTGGTTCAAATCCAACCCCCGCTACCAAGAAAGTTTAGAAGGCTCGGTTTTCAGGACCGTGCCTTTTTTGTTGTGTCCGGCTGAATCTCGAAATTTCCTCTTGCATAAGTTGCCGTCCTTTTCCGCAGGAGGGGGCCGGGTGTGTTTTCCTTTACCTGCATAGAAGTATCATCAGGTCATTGACGTTGGTTCCCGTTGGGCCCGTCTCCAGCAGGTCTCCGCTTGCTTTGAGGGCATGATAGGCATCGTTGTCGTTCAAAATTTCTTCTATGTCAAAGCCCTGTTCTTTTACGCGCTTTGCCGTTTTTCCATCCACGATTCCCCCCGCTGCATTCGTGGGGCCGTCGGTGCCATCCGTGGCGGCAGAAGCTATCACGACGTTGTCCAGTCCCTCTATGCCCCGGGCAGCGGAAAGGGCCAGCTCCTGATTCCTTCCGCCCAATCCCTTCCCCTTCACGTGGACGATAGTTTCGCCGCCTGAAATTATGGCACAGGGCTTTTTCACCGGGCGGTCTTCCGAAATGACCTCGCGCGCGACGGCGCTTAAGAAAGCTCCCGCTTCGCGCGCTTCGCAATCCAGAGTCGTTGTCGCTATCGCTGTATGGTACCCGAGCTTCTCTGCGGTTTTCCCGGCGGCTTCGCAGGCGATGGATATGTTGCCAATTATCTTTGTTGTCACATTGTCCAGTGATTTTGGCGTCTCCTGCCTCAGGGCAACCAGGGCAGCAGGGGAGACGTCGATGTGGTACTCCTTTATTGTCGCCAGTGCCTCTTCACAGGTTGTGCTGTCGGGACAGGCAGGGCCCGAAGCGATGGTGTCCGGTCTGTCGCCCATGACGTCGGAGAGAGCGAGGGTGAAAACCCCGGCTGGCTTTACGATTTCGGCGAGATGCCCTCCTTTAACCAGGGAGAGATGTTTCCGCACCGTGTTTATCTCCGAAATGCTTGCTCCGGACTTTACCAGCCGGTCGGTGATATTTATCAGGTCCTCAAGGGTAACGTTGTCGGCGGGGAGTTCGAAAAGAGAGGACCCCCCTCCGGAAACCAGGAAGAGCAGCAGGTCTCCTCTTTTGATGTCTTTCACCATCTCGAGAGCTCGCCTGGTCGCCAGGATGGTGTTTCTGTCTGGTATCGGGTGGCCCGCTTCAAGTATCTCAAAGCCTGCGATGTTCCCCATTGAATGCCGGTACTTCGTTATGACGATGCCCTCAGAAATTTTGTCCTGCAGGCTTTCCCTCGCGGCCTGTGCCATTCTCCAGGCGGCTTTTCCTATAGCTATGACCTTAATCGTCCCCCGGCTTTCGAAGTCTTCCAGCGCTTCTTTGACCTTGCGTTCGGGGAGAACTGCCGCGATGGCTTCATCAATGATTTTCAGGGCATCATCCCTTATCTTCATGGCCTTAGCTTTTCTTCCAGTCCGCGGCTTTCTTCAGAAGCTCCTGGGCGCTTTCCATAGCCGGTTCGCTCAGACTCCCTGCCATGGCAGAGATTTCCTCGGTACGGGCTTCCGGTGGGAGAGGGCTCACCGTGGTAATGGTGCGCCCGTCGGAAACGTCTTTGCGCACGCTGTAGTGGGAATCGGCAAATGCTGCTACCTGGGGTAAATGAGTAATACAGATGACCTGGTGTTCCCTGCTCAGATTTGAGAGTTTCTTTCCTACCACCTCCCCGCTTCTACCGCCGATGCCTATATCAATTTCGTCGAAGATCAGCGTCGGAGTGGTATCTGCCCTGGAGAGGGTGCTCTTTATTGCCAGCATGAGACGGGATGTCTCACCGGTGGAGGCAATTTTGGCCAGGGGCTTGAATGGCTCTCCCGGGTTGGTGGAGACCTGAAATTCCACTTTGTCTATGCCGCTCTTGCTGAAGGCGCAGCTATCCCCATCGGGGAGGATAACTTCTTCTCCCGTCTCCGGCCGGGAGAAGCGGATATGAAAACCAACCTGAGCCATGTTCAGGTGAGAAAGTTCCTCTTCTATTTCTCCGGTTAATTCTCCGGCAGCCCGCCGGCGAATTTCGGAAAGTTCGTAGCTCAATGTCCCGATCTCTTTCTTGAGGGAGGCGCATTCTTCCTCTAGTTGAGCCCTGTTTTCGCTTTGAAAATTGAGATGTTTCAATTCTGCTTCTGCTTTGTCGGCATACTGAATTATCGCGGCGATGGTATCGCCGTATTTTCGCTTCAGGTTGCGGATGATGTCCAGGCGTTGCTCTACCTGTTCCAGTCGTGCAGGGTCGTATCCGAGCTTATCCAGGTAGGCTCTCAACGTATGGGACGTGTCCTCGATCTGGTATAGCGCGCTCTCCAGTTCTCCTAGAAGGTCGGCCAGGCTGTCATCTAATTGCGCGAGTTCTTTCAGCAGGCATACCGCCTCCCCGGTTTTGTCGAGGGCTGAAGAAAGAGATACGTCGTCTCCGGAAAGGGCCTGGCAGGCTGCCTGTGAAAGGGACCTCAGCTTCTCCACGTTGGAGAGGACAGCGCTTTCTCTTTGCAGTTCTTCGTCTTCATCCTGGTGAATTTCAGCTTTCCTTATTTCGACAGTCTGGAAGTCAAGCAGGTCGATGCGGCGTGCTATCTCTCGTTCATCTTCCCTGAGGGCTTTAAGCTCCCTCTCCAGACGGTAAAGCCTTTCTGCCCTGCTCTCCACTTCGGAGCGGAGATTTTTGACGCTGGCATAACGGTCCAGCAGGAGCAATTGCCGGCTTGTATCGTTGAGGGAGACGTGGTCGCTTTGCCCATGGATGTCTATCAGGGCGCCTCCGATCTCCCGAAGGAAGCGGAGGGGAACAGAGTGCCCGTTCACCCTGTTAAAGGTGTGTCCTTCCCTGCCAATTTCACGGCTCAGGATGATGGTCTCTTCAGCTTCAAGTCCCTGCTCCGTCAGTAATTCTTTCAGTGGCGAAGCATCGTCGAGCTGAAATACTCCCTCGATGCTGCAATGGTCCTTTCCTGCCCGGATAACTTCCTCTCCGACTCTTTTTCCTGCAAGAACCTCGATGATGTCTATTATCAGGGATTTACCTGCTCCGGTTTCGCCTGTGAGGATATTGAGGCCTGAAGTCGGTCTCCATTTTATGTCTTCGACTATGCCGAAGTTTTCACCTGAAAGTTCTATTAACATCCTCTCACCATCGTTGTTGTTTTACCACGGTGCGAAGCTTCGTACTCACACCACCAGGAGTTGTCAAGAAACGCAGTCTTGCTTGATATAAAATACCCTGCTGCGGTTAATCCGTCAACCTGTAGAGGTGATGGGTTCTGCGCCGGTAAGTGTAAAAATTTGATTTCGCAGCCGGGGCTGCTTGCCAGTATCCTCGTCCTGTAGAAGGGAACACCGTTTGCCTTTAATTTTTAGCTTTGGCTTGTGTGAAGATATATAAGCCTTTCTGGCACCGCTATCTGAACTGAGCCGCTCTTCCTGCCGATACAACAGGCCGCTTTTATTTCCCTGGGCAACCTTGCCTCCATGGAGTTTGCCATGGTGGGGGAGGCCGTCAATTGAGAAACTGAGAAACTCTCACTGCAACTGGTACAGAAAAGGGGGGTAGGGCCAGACCCAATCTTAATATCGCCTCTGGCCTGTCCTAAAAGTGGGGCCCACCTCACTCCCGTTACATGTCCTCGAAGGACTTTGGCGCTTGCACCTTCATGATTTCCCTGATTCTCCCGGCCACCGCCCGCATTTCAGGGAGGGCTCTTTTGCTGGTCCTCAGTTTGATGAAGTGCCGTAGCTCCCTGAAGTTCATCGTCATGACTATTTGAGACTCGCAGGCATTGGGCAGGACGTAGCGGGCTATTTCGGGTTTCACGCCGAGGTCGAGCAACTGCTGGTAAAAAGACCAGGCATGCTGCATGGCTGACTCGAATACAGCGAGAGCATCCGGCGCCGCAGCGTCAAGCTCAGGCGGCGTGATATAGCTGGGTTTGGTTTCCTTTACATACCGTTGACTTCTCTGGCTGTAGCTGGCTGTCCGGTGGCGCACCAGTTCGTGGGTTAAGGTTCTGCTGGCCCTGATGTAGAACGTGGCTGAAGCGTGTTCAATGACTGATTCGTGACCCATCTCTATCCATTTCTGGATGCGGTCGGGGGTTGTTCCCAGTTTGGCAGTGCTGTCCCAGCACAGCCTGCCGGCGTACTCGATGAGCTCTTCGGGGCTGGCGAGCCGGTTTGCATCTTCTTCCGGAGGTGATTCCGTTGCCGGGGGTGGCCCTGTGACTGCCAGTAGCTTTACCTCAACGTCGTAACCATCTGTCATTTCGTCCTCAAAAGTTCTCCTTGCCAGCGTTTTTGAAATATAATAAGTATCCCCGTCGCTAGATTTTACCCTGCCCGTGATTTTTCAGCCACTCCGCGGCTTGAGCCTGGAGGCGGCATCAGTGCTCGGACTCGCCGGAGATCGCAGCAGTGACAGGATTATGAACGGTCTTTTCCTTTACGAGAAGGTGCATAAAGTATCCGACGACGAACGAGCCCAAAATTGTGATAACCGACAGCACTACCGCGTATATCCATCCGAAGCATGAAATCATCACGGGCAGAAGGAATGGCTTAACTGCTCTGCTGTAGAGGAATACTGCGATTGGAAAATTTCCAGCTCCCTTTTCCCTCAAGTCCTTGAGTAGGGGATACCACGTATAGATGGGGCCCATCGAGATAATTCCTGCTATTGAGGATAGCGTGAAGCCCCTGATGCCGGGTTTTCCGCCGAGAAACTTTACGATGTGCGCTGGCTTCAAGAATAAATTTGTAGCCAGCAAGAGAGCAAAGACGACGCTCAAGGGGATAAGCATGTTGAGAAAAATGTTTCCGCAGCTTTTAAGTGCCAGGGAGGCTTTATCCGGCGCGAGAAAAAAGAGCACCCCGTAGATTGCCAGCACGGAAATGGGGAAAAGAGCCGTGCGCGTTACCGTCCTTGAGGTTTTAGCTTTTGGGGATTTCTCTGTCTTCAATAAAACCGCCTTACATAATATTCAGAATTGACACCGTGAGGATGGCGATGGGTATTGAGATAACGAAACTCAAGGCATTTCTCAGCAGCGCGAATTTCCTGCCCAGGGCTGCTATCTCGGCGGGCAGCTGTATCAGTCCGACGGTTACCCATGAGACGATGAGAGCAGTCACGGCAAACAGGCTGACGCCGTGAGTTAATAACTCCTGCCCGATGACGTAACTGTTGATGGCATTTCCGGCAAAAATGCTGCCGAGGCATGTTCCCCACAGGGTGTCCAGTACCGCATTGCCTGAGAAAATTGATGCCAGAAAATCCTTTGGCACAAGAGCGTTGAACAATCCTATCAGCAATACGACGCCTATCAGTATGGGCAGCATGTTGATAAACTGCCTGGCGGAACTTCTTAGCGCCTGAGCCAGGGCAACTTTGCCGATCTTGCCTCCTCTGGCCCTGGAGCCAATTCCAATTCCCGCGCTTCTCTGGGCGGTTCCCTCCTGGTATTGCTTGACAACTTCTTTTACCGTGCCGCTGAGGTCGCTCAGGACCTCTATGCCGTTTGCCTCG
This sequence comes from Dehalococcoidia bacterium, assembly GCA_021162545.1. GTDB lineage: Bacteria > Chloroflexota > Dehalococcoidia > GIF9 > AB-539-J10 > M55B177. The sequence continues at coordinate 6,679 of JAGGYM010000064.1, forward strand.
AGCTGGCGGCGGGCAATGGGGCTGCAGTAGCCTGTCAAAACGGTCTGGATGCCTTTACTGACAGCGAGCACAACAGCCTGCATGCCTGCTCCGCGCTGGCTTGAGGCACCGGGGTTGGGCACCACCTCAAGGTAGTTGCTGTCCGGGTCGATGATTGCGAAGTACGGAGCTGTTCCCAATTTGTGGGCAACTCTGGCTTCTAAATCTGTGCCCTCAGAGGAAACTGCAATTTTCAACGATATTCACTTCCCCGGATGTCACTTTCCACGTTAGATTTCTATGACCTTGCCTGCTCCGCCAGCGAGACACTTCTCGGGATATCGATGCCTTATTTCCTCCTGGTACTGGGTGCAGTGACAGGGACATATCAGGTTCAGCTCTTCGAGCAGGTCGAACTCTCTGAAGCCATGCAATCCCCCGATGAGAGCGGAAACCTTCCCGATGTCCGAAGCTGCTCTGAGAATATTCTCCACGCCGGGGTGCGAGCAGCCTGCGATTACCACCAGCCCTGACTTCGTTCTCACTATCATGGATTGCTCTATCCCTTTGAGTTCCCCCGTGGAGAAAATGTTTTCGTGGAGCTGTAAGGGAGTCTTTACCTCCGTGACGTTCTTAGCCCCGCTGACTTTATATGAACCGGGGACGAAGATCCTGGCATCTTTACTTTCTCGCAGAAAATCCTGGAGGCCACCCGTGTGGTCCCAGTGATAGTGGGAGATAAAGACCTCCGGAATAGCTTTGGGGTCAATGCCCAGTTTCTTCATGTTCTGAAGCAGTATCGTGCCGCTGGCTCCGGTGTCGAAGAGAATCATGGGGGTATTTTCTGCTTCGATAAGGCAGGAAAATCCCCAGTCGGCCTGGAGCCCCTCCTGATGAATTTCGTTGTCGTAGATGATGGTAAGTTTCAATTTGCCTCCTTTTTGCTTGAAATCATCTCCCTGATGTTAGTTTGCCCGCCAGGATTACCGTGAAACCGGCCTGGGGAGAAAACCCCGGTTGAGGCAGCTCGGTGTGATTTACTTCACCGGGATTTTGCCGGAGGGTTGAGGTGACTTTTTCCGGGTAAAATCCAGCTTGTTTCAGGAGGTTGTTGAGTTCATCGTAGCTGTAGAAGGTGGCATGTTGGTAGAGTTGATGTCCCGCCTCTTTCTTTTTCCGGTAAAGTTGCCCCCAGTGGCTTTCCCTTAAAATCGCTCCCAGCACCAGTTTCCCCTCATCTTTGAGAAGTCGAGCGGCTTCGCGCAAAACCTCGCCGGGTGAAGAGACGAAACACAGGCTTGTGATGAGAAAGGCCGTTCCAAAAATGCTGCTCTTGAATGGCATTTGCTCGCCCGTTCCCTGGAATACCGGGGCGTTTCTGTTTCTGGCTATCTCCAGAAGTTTGCCTGACGGGTCCAGTCCAAAATCTATGCCCAGGGCCTGGAGAAAGCGGCCGCTGCCCGTTCCAACTTCGAGCCAGGGCCTGGGCAGCGATGGTAGAATTTGTTGCAGGGCCTTGACCTCTGAAGCAAATATAAATCTGCCTTCTTGCTCAAACCAGGCATCATAAGCCCGCGCCTGAAAATCAAAAATAGACTTCTCCTGGTTCGACATCAAATTAATTCTGCCTTGAGATGGTGAGATACTCGCTCGTAGCACATTTTTCCTTCACCTTGAGCCATACTTTATCACTGATAAATATCTGATGCCAGGGTTTGTAAAAAGGTGGCGATTGTTTTATAAAGTTGCCTGTGGATTTTATCGAGCTTTACCCTGACCTGGTTCACTGTATTGAAACGGTAGCCAGAGAAAAGTACTGGAATCTGGCAAGCGAGCTCATGGAAGACGATGGAAAGAAGGTAGAATTGCCGGGCAAGGTTGAGCTCATGAGGGAATTTTTGCAGTCGGCAGAGTTTTCCCGGCTTCGCAGGGAGAGCGAGAAGTACCTGGTGTCGGGCAGGAAAGTAAAGTTCACGGTCTATTGGGAAGGAGCCAGCCCCGACTGCACAATGAAAGTAATCTAACCTTGTCTTAATTCCATATAGGGGGCCAGTGCTTCGGGTATGAGTACTGTGCCGTTGGCCTGCTGGTAGTTCTCGAGTATGGCAATCAAAAGGCGGGGCAGAGCCACGCCTGAGCCGTTGAGAGTGTGCACAAATTGTGTTCTGGCACCGGGTTCAGGTCGATAGCGGACATTGGCTCGCCTGGCCTGGAAGTCTCCACAGTTGCTGCAGGAACTCACCTCGAGCCATTCGTTGCAACCGGGGGCCCATAGCTCGATGTCATATGTCTTGCGGGAGGCAAATCCCAGGTCACCGGTGCACAGCTGCACCACGCGGTAGGTCAGGCCCAGTCGCTGGCAGATGTCCTCGGCGTCGGCGGTCAGCTTTTCCAGGTCTTCGTCCGAATTCTCCGGCCTGGTGAACTTGTAGAGTTCTACTTTGTCGAATTGATGCCCGCGTTTAATGCCCCTGGTGTCTTTGCCCGCTGTCATCTTCTCTCTGCGGAAGCAGGTGCTGTAAGCGACATAGCTAAGGGGCAGGTCTTCGGCGTCCAGTATCTCGTCCCGGTGAAAGTTGGTCAGGGGTACTTCTGCCGTGGGAATGAACCAGTAGTCCTCCTCTTTGTCGTGGTACAGGTTATCTCCGAACTTGGGTAGATTTCCTGAGCCCACCAGACATTCTCTCTTGACCATGAAAGGAGGGTAGATTTCCCGGTAGCCGTGGTCTCTGACGTGGGTATCCAGCATGAAAGAAATCAGGGATCGCTGAAGGTGTGCTCCCCAGCCTTTCAGGACGTAAAAGCGGCTGCCCGAGAGCTTAACGCCCCTTTGAAAATCGATTATGTTCAGTTTCTCTCCCAGTTCCCAGTGCGGCAATGGCTCGAAGGGGAAAGTTTTTGGCTCGCCCCACGTTCGCACCACGGTGTTGTCGCTGGCATCATTTCCCAGCGGCACGCTTTCGTGGGGGATATTGGGTAACGTCAGCAGCGAGGCCTCCAGGTCGCTCCTGGTTTTGCTGGTCTCCTCTTGTAGAGCAGAGATCTCGTTTCCCAGCCGGCGCATTTCGAGAGTTAGTTCAGGAGACCTTTCTGATGGATTGCTCATCTGCTTGCTCATCTTTTTGTGCTGGGCACGGAATTGTTCCTGGCGCTGGAGTGACTTCCTGTAGGAGACGTCGAGCTCGAGGATTTCCCCTACGGCAAAGGTATCGTTTCTTTTCTCCAGTGACCGTTGCACGAAGTCGGGATTTTCGCGGATGAGTTTAATATCAATCATCTTTCCTCTTTAACTGGGGGAAGAGTATTACATCGCGGATGGATTGCTGGTCGGTGAGCAGCATCACCGCACGATCGATTCCGATTCCCAGTCCTCCTGTCGGAGGCATGCCGTATTCCATCGCCTGGAGGAAATCTTCATCGGCCACCTCAACCTCTTCGTCTCCAACGCGCTCTCTGGCTTGTTGCAGGAAGCGTTCTCTCTGGTCTATGGGGTCGTTGAGTTCCGTGAAGGCATTGGCAATTTCTATCCCGGCAATGAATCCTTCGAAGCGCTCTACCAGGCGGTCGTTACCTCGTTTTCTCTTGGCCAGAGGCGATATTTCCACGGGGTAGTCCAAGAGGAAGGTGGGCTCTGTGAGATACGGTTCAACGAAAGTAGAGGTCAGGTCATCTATGAGCTTTCCCCTCCCCTTGCCGGCGTCAACTTCCATTCCCTCTGCTACCATCCGTGACCCCAGGGAAGCGGCGTCGGGATAGTCTTCAAAGTCTATCCCGCAGTGGGACTTGATGGCGTCGCGCAGGGTAATCCTTTGCCATGGCGGCGTCAGATCGATTATCCTGTCTCCATAAGTTATCCTGGGGCTGCCCAGGACTTCTCTGGCTATGTGAAAGAACATTCCCTCGACCAGCTCCATCATATCGAAGTAATCGCTGTAGGCCTGATAGCATTCCAGCAGGGTGAACTCGGGGTTGTGTTTGACCGAAATGCCTTCGTTGCGGAAGGTGCGTCCTATCTCGTAAACTCTGTCGAAACCACCTATTACCAGCCTCTTGAGATATAGCTCCAGAGCGATGCGCAGATAGAATTCTTCACCGAGGGCGTGGTGGTAGGTGATGAAGGGGCGGGCCAGTGCTCCTCCTGCCCGGGATTGAAATACGGGGGTTTCCACTTCTATGAATTCCCTGTCATCGAGAAAGCTCCTTATGGCGGTGACGATTTTGCTGCGGAGGGTGAAGATGCGTTTCACTTCCTCGTTGCAGATCAGGTCAAGGTAGCGCTGCCGGTATCGTATTTCTATATCGGCCAGGCCGTGCCACTTCTCTGGTAAGGGATGGAGGGATTTGGACAGCATGGTGAAATCGGATGCTTCCAGTGTCAGCTCGCCCGTCCTGGTTTGAAAGAGTGTGCCTTCTGCTCCTATAAAATCGCCGATGTCGAATTTCTTCAGTAGGTTGTATTTCTCCTGGCCAACGGTGTCCCTGCGAAAGCAGAGCTGTATTTTCTCCCCCTCACCGTGGATGTCCAGGAAGGACATTTTGCCCATGGAGCGCCTGGCCAGGATGCGGCCAGCGAGCGAAATGGCCGCAGACGCTCCTTCTCCGCCCTGCCGGTAAAGGGCAATTGCCGCTTTAATGCTGTGAGAGGGATGGTAGGTGTGGGGGTAGGGGTCGATGCCCTGAGAGCGAAGTTCCTTCAAGCTCTCCACTCGCTGCTCGGTTATGTCTTTCAGTCTCGAGGGCATGATTAAACTCCTATAACTTTCTTCGCTTCTTCAGCCAGGTGCTCTGGCACCATTATTTTTACCTCACCCCAGCCGTTTATGGTAAGTCCATAAATCAGTCCTGCACTCTCATAGCTTAGCACAACGGGGATATCTTCGCTCTCCAGATGCCCCTTGATCACGGCTGCTTCTCCCTGCCGGCAGACATGAACGATAATTAGTTTTTCCCTGGCTAGCATAATTGTTATCCTGTTATTTTAACAGAATTAGTTGAATCTGATGTTGCTAAAAGAAGCAATTAAATATAAAATCTGTCTTGCTGTTTTACTGCGGCAAAAAATCTGAAGGAGGCGAGTGATTTGTATGCACTTGGAAGACATTTGTTGCTGGAACTAAAAAATTGTGACAAGGAGGCGCTGGACAATTTAGATTTTCTCAGAGAATCTCTCAATGAAGCTGCTGTTCGATGTGGTGCTACCGTAGTAGGCGAGGCCTTTCATCACTTTTCTCCCCAGGGAGTGAGTGGAGTGGTGAATATTGCTGAATCTCATATCTCTGTGCACACCTGGCCCGAGTATGGCTATGCTGCTGTGGATGTTTTCACCTGTGGCGAAGACGTGGAGCCGGAGAAAGCCATTGATGTGATAATGCAAAGGCTGTCAAGCGATACCTGCTCCATGATAGAGTTACGCAGGGGCATTGTAGAGAATAGCAAAGTTGAATGCATGATAAAATGAAAGACGACGATCCAGATAAACATAAATGGTTTCATGATTATCTCAGCCCTGGCATCACCATGTTGTACCGGGTCAGGAAGGAGATATATAAGGGTCAAACCAGGTATCAGTCTGTAGAGATTATCGATACCGATAGCTTCGGTGTTTGCCTTGTGCTGGATGGCAAGGTTCAGTCCAGTTCATGCGATGAGTTCATTTATCATGAAGCTCTGGTGCATCCTGCCATGCTGGCCCATCCTCGGCCGGAAAAGGTGATGATCGCTGGAGGTGGCGAAGGAGCTACCCTGCGCGAAGTTCTGGCGCATAGCACGGTCAGGAAAGCTGTCATGGTGGACATTGATGAAGAGGAAGTCGGTATCTGTCGTCGCTTTTTGCCTTCGTTTCATCAAAATTCTTTTGATGATCCCCGTGCGGAGCTCTGTTTTTCCGATGCCAGGAAGTATCTCGAGGAAAGCAGAGAAAAATTTGATGTTATTATTATTGACCTGGTTGACCCCCTGGATGTGGGGCCGGCGCGATTGTTATATACACAGGAGTTCTACCGGATAGTAAGTCAGAGGCTTGCGCCTGGCGGCATCATGTCCGTACAAGCTGAACCTGCCGGCTGGCTGGATTCGGAAAACTTCGTCGCCATTGTCAACACCTTGAAAACCGTATTTTCGCTCGTCTCGCCCTATCATGTTCATGTGCCTGCCTTCAATACCCTGTGGGGTTTTGCTTCTGCCTCGCAGAGCGTCGACCCTGCGAAGCTAACGCCTGAAGAGATCGATGCCAGGATATCGACAAGGTTCCCAAGAGAACTGAGGTCCTACGATGGCTCTACCCATCGAGCCATGTTCGCCATCCCCAAGCATATCCGTGGCCAGCTGGCTGGTGTCACGGACGTCATTACCGATAGCCGCCCTATATCCGCCTATTGAACTGAGCGGCTAACTCTCCGGATCGGAACGACCCTGCCCCGACTTTCAAGAAGAGAGAATATCGGCCCTGGTGCTACTTTTGCGAGTAATCGTAAACGCCGCTGCCTGTTTTTCGCCCCAGCCGGCCAGCTTTCACCAGCTTTACCAGGAGGGGAGAAGGTCTGTACTTGCCTCCCAGCGCTTGGTAGAAGTCCTCACAGATGTGGAGCACGATGTCGAGGCCTATCAAATCTCCCAGAGCCAGGGGGCCTATGGGATGGTTGCAACCCAGCACCATTCCTTTGTCAATATCTTCGGCGCTGGCTATGCCCTCGTCGAGAACGAAAAAGGCTTCGTTGATCATGGGGCCCAGTATTCTGTTGACGCAGAACCCAGGGGCTTCCTTGACCACTATGGCTTCCTTGCCGATAGATTTGCCCACTTCCTGTGCTGTCTTCAGGGTCTCTTCTGAGGTACTTATGCCGTTGATGATTTCCAGCAATTTCATTACTGGCACGGGGTTGAAAAAGTGGAAGCCGATGCACTTGTCGGGTTTACTGGTTGCCGTGGCGATTTCTGAGATGCTCAGCCCCGAAGTATTGGTGGCAAAGATGGTGTCGGCAGGACACAGCTCGTCCAGTTGTTTGAAGATGTCCTTCTTCAGGTTCATGATTTCGGGTGCGGCTTCGATGATCAGTTCTGCATCCTTAACTGCTTCTTTCATATCGAGGGCGGGAACAATTCTGCTCATGATAGCGTCCATGCCGGACTGGCTCATCTTTTGCTTCTCCACGCTGCGTCCCAGGTTCTTCTTGATAGCGTTCATGCCGTTGTCGATGAATCTTTGTTCGATGTCTCGCATGGATACGGTGTATCCCGCCTGGGCGCAAACCTGGACAATGCCATTCCCCATCTGTCCTGCTCCCAGTACGCAAATTTTCTTGACTTCCATGAAAACCTCCTTTTATTTCGTTTCGGCCTGGTTGAGGACCCAGCGCTATTTTATTATATCCCTTGGGGAATTGCGAGTTCTGAGTAACTGTGGTGCAGCTTCTCCTGAGCTTCAGCTTCTTTGCTGTGGAGTTCCCCTGTCCGATGCTATAATAGCTGAACCTTATGGATGTGCTTTCTGGTCTCAACTCTGCCCAAAAACAAGCCGTAGAAACTGTTGATGGCCCCGTACTTGTGCTGGCCGGTCCCGGCAGTGGCAAAACCCGGGTAATTACGCACCGGATTGCTTATTTGGTCAGGCTTTGCGGTGTGGATCCCCATCAGATTATGGCAGTCACCTTTACCAATAAAGCTGCCAGGGAAATGAAGTCCAGGCTGGAACAGCTCGTAAGCCAGGCCTGTGATGCTTTGACCGTGGGTACCTTCCATGCTATCTGCGCACGAATCCTGCGCATTGAGGGCAAAGCCATAGGGCTTGATTCACGGTTCATAATTTATGATGATGCCGATCAGATGAATTTGATAAAGCGCTGCCTTCAGGAGTTGAATATCGACCACAAGCAGTATTCTCCCCGGGTTGTCCTTTCCTCTATCAGTGCTGCCAAAAGCCGCCTTGTTGGGCCCGAGCGATACTCCATGCAGGCCAACAGTTACTTCGAAGAGATAGTTCTGCGGGTTTATCAGCTTTATCAGAGTTTGCTTGCTCAAAACAGGGCGGTGGATTTTGACGATCTCTTGATGAAGACGGTGCAGCTGTTTGAGAAACATCCTCAGGTGCTTGACGGGTACCGGTCGCGCTATCTTCACATACTGGTTGATGAGTTCCAGGACACCAATGTCGCCCAGTATGCCCTTGTCAGGCAACTGGCAGGGAAAGACCACGATATCTGTGTGGTTGGTGACCCTGACCAGTCGATTTATTCCTGGAGGTCTGCCGATCCAGGCAACATTTTGAATTTTGAGAAGGACTATCCCCTGGCTAAAGAGGTCTTCCTGGAACAGAATTATCGCTCCACCAAAATCATTCTGGAAGTTGCTCAGGAAGTTATCTCGGTAAACGCACGGCGCAAGCCAAAAAGTTTGTGGACGGAGAACGATACCGGCTCCAAAGTTTCTGTTTTTGACAGCTACAACGAGGAGGAAGAAGCTCGATGTGTGGTGAGCGAGATAGAAAGGCTAGTCCGTCAGGAGGGCATGTCTTTCCGGGATTGTGCTGTGATGTACCGGGTCAATGCTCAATCCCGGGCGCTGGAAGATACCTTTGTGCGCTGTGGGGTGCCGTACAAGCTGGTTGGAGGCACGCGTTTTTATCAGCGGCAGGAGGTGAAGGAGATTATTGCCTATCTCAGGCTCATTCGATATCCGCAGGACAGCGTGAGCCTGGCGAGGGTGATAAATGTCCCCAGGCGTGGTATCGGGCGGAATACCATTGACGGGCTCTACGAGAGCGCGAAGTCTCAGGGCGTCTCGCTATATGATGCGGTGAAGGAAGCGGTCGAAAAAGGGGTCTTCTCCCCCCGTATTACCCTGGCATTGAGCGAGTTTGCTAACTCTGTTGATGAACTCGCAGAAGCAAGCTGCCGGTTGAATCCTGCGGGATTACTGGAAGAAGTGCTGGAGCGTTTCAGATTCAAGGAGTCTGTTCTGAACAGGGAGAATGGTGAAGAGCGCTGGGAAAATGTTGTGGAGTTGAAAGGCGTTGCTGCGGAATATGGAGGACCCGATCCAAGGGATGCCCTGGATGCTTTCCTGGAGAATGTCAGCCTGGTGGCGGATATAGATGGATTTGACAGGGAAAGCGATGCAGTAACTCTTATTACCCTGCACCAGGCCAAGGGGCTGGAATTTCCCGTGGTTTTTATCTCCGGCATGGAGGAAGGCGTTTTCCCTTACAGAAAGTCGATTGACAATCCTGAGGAAATGGAAGAGGAACGGCGTCTCTGTTATGTCGGGATAACCAGGGCTCAAGAGCGGCTCTACTTATTGTATAGCTGTCATCGCAATTTGTTCGGTAACGGTTTGACAGGCCGTCGCTCGCGCTTTCTTCAGGACATCTCACCGCATCTGGTGGCCAGTGGGGGGGCGTGGAGAGAAAGCCGCAATCCGGCACCAGCTGTTCGCCGGAGGCCTTCTTCCCTCCAGGCGAAGGGGTTGGATTTGAAAGTGGGAGATCACGTGATGCACGGCGAATTTGGCCGTGGGGTGGTCATGAATTGCATGGCTGTCAGGGACGATCACGAGATAACAGTGGCTTTTGACGGGGCTGGCGCCAGGAAACTCCTGCTCAGCCTTGCTCACCTGAGGAAGATATAGCTTCATTTCCGGAAGGTCACTGCAGAGCGCGGTACTTATCGAAGTCCTCTTGGATGGCCGCGACGAATTTCTTGGTATCCATTTTCTTTGGAGCTGCGGTGATGTGGAGGGGAAGAGGCTCTTCCCCTTCCTTGATGATCGACTGGCGGACGAGCTCTGACAGAACTGCCTGTTTTAGTTCCTTGTCACAGAGGGGAGAATGGTAAATGGTGCTCAGCGCGGACAGGATCATGTCCTTGAGATGTTCGTCTCCTTTCTCTTCGTGGAGGTGGGGGTTTCTGGTTTCAATCTGGAATATGTCTACTCCTTGCTCCATTACTTTGCGTTCCCTGGTGGGCAGGATTCCCCCAAAGTTCTCGAAAATGGACACCAGTTCCTGGGGTTCCACGGCATAGCCGGCAGCATAGGGCAGTATCTCCGCTAACTTCATGCTTATGGCGTGTTCTCCGGCGTTGCCGGTTTTTACTACCTCGGTTTCGAATCCTATTTTGCTGGATATCAGATCGTTCAGGTATTTGTTAGTGATTTCCGATACCCTTCCCCATTTTTTAAAATACAGACCGGCCGATAGTTTGGGTTTATAGTGCCACAGTATCCTGACCATGCTGTAGTCTGATTTGGCCATGCTGAAACCGGCAGCGTAATTTCTGACGTACTCCAGTATCGCGCCGGGGAAGTAGTTATCGGCATCAACGAAGCCGACGTATTCTTTGCCGGCTGCTTTGGCCATGAGCAGTCCTATTACCATGGCTGCGCACTTGCCGTCGCGCACCAGCCCGTCTTCTCCCAGGAGGTCGTTGTAGCCGGCTTCCGCCAGGGATTCGGCGATGGCGGGGTCTTTTTGGTGAACGATTAAAGCTTCTCGGGAGGTGAAGCGGCAAATCTGATTCAGCGCGTCCCCTTCCATTCTGAACCTGTCGATCTTTTCTATCTGGCTGTTGGAGACCGTTATTACCAGACAGTCATGCGGTATGCCGCTGATTACTCCCTCGAAGAGTTTGAGTTTCTCGTCCTTGATGGGAATGACGATTGCCATTTTGTCCTCGAAGTGCTTTATCGTCTCTTCATCTATCTTCATCACCCCCATGGCGCCATGGGGGGGCAACTCGCTCTTCGTTCCCGAATCCAGTGCTACTACCATCTGCACATAATTCATCCTGACCGAGCCAAAGCGCTCCGTGTATCTGGGACTCTCTATATACATCTGTTCACCTCCTTGCAGGGGTATAATATCAACTCTACGCTGTACAATAAATAATGGATGGCCTCTGTCCAGTATATCATGTCGCTGGCATGGCAAGGGCAGCCGCAGCGGGAAGAAATTTTGAACAGGTAACCAGTAATGCGCCAAAACGTGTAAAATAGACTTTCAGATGCCTATCAGAGTTTTAGCACCGGAGGTAACGTCCAAAATCGCTGCGGGAGAAGTTATCGAGAGACCTTCTTCGGTGGTTAAGGAGTTGCTGGACAATTCTCTCGACGCCGGTGCCCGTCGCATCAGGATAGATATACATGGCGGGGGAATAGAATTGATAAGGGTGAGTGATGACGGTGAAGGCATTCCATCGGGGGAGATGGAACTGGCTTCCAGCAGATATGCCACCAGCAAGATAAGCAAGCTGGATGATTTGGGGGAGATCTCCAGCCTGGGTTTTCGGGGTGAAGCACTGCCGAGCATTGCTGCTGTCGCTGAAATGGAAATTTTTAGCAGAGCGGCAGAAGAAAGCAATGGCAGCATTGTCTGGTTGCGAGAAGGCAATGTAGTTCGCCAGGAAAATCGTAGCCGCTCCAGGGGAACAACCATAAGCGCCTCCTGGCTGTTTCGCAATTTTCCTGCCCGTCTCAAGTTTCTCAGGACCCCAGGTACGGAGAGCAGCCGTATCCTCCATCTGGTTGGACAGTATGCGCTGGGTTTTCCCGAAGTTCAATTCAGTCTGTTCCTCGACGGGCGCCTTAGCCTGCAAACAGCGGGGGATGGTTCTCTGCGCCAGGCAATAGGTAAGGTGTATGGGCTGGAAGCGGCTCGGAAGATGCTGGATGTGGTGTGGGAAGAGACCGTAGTTGGCATTACCGGGGTGACGAGTTCGCTTTCCCTTGTTCGTTCTAACCGCAACTACCTCAGTTTCTTTGTCAACCGCCGCTGGGTTCACAGTCCCCTGCTATCCAAAGCAGCCGAGCAGGCATATCATGGTTCGCTTATGGTGGGGAAGCATCCGGTATCGGTGATTAAGATAGCATTGCCGCTTCGAGAAGTTGATGTTAATGTGCATCCTGCCAAGACCCAGGTGAAGTTCCGTTATGAGCAAGCCGTCTTCGCTTCTGTAGAGAAGGCAGTGAAGGAGGCACTGAATGATGCGCCCGTGGCTAGATATGATGTTGCATCCTCGAAGGACATTTCCCTGCAGTGGCAAAATCTTCAGGTAAAGGACAACGAGGCGGTTTTCGTTGCACCGCTGCTTCCTCTCAAGTTGCCCGTCCTGCGGGTGCTGGGGCAGATTGCCAGTGCCTATATCATCGCGGAGGGCCCCGATGGACTGTATATCATTGACCAGCATGCCGCGCATGAGCGCATACGCTACGATAAGATTCTGTCTCAGTGGGCGCGAAGCGAAATCGAAGTGCAGGGGTTGCTTCAGCCGGTGATGCTGGAGCTTGGTCCCGGTGACAGGCAGGCTCTGGAGGACAACGTGGACAGGTTAGCCCGGTTTGGTTTCTCTGTTGAGGCTTTCGGTGAAGGGAGTTACCTGATACGCAGTGTGCCTGCCCTGGTGAAAGATGACGACGTCGCCGATGTGATGCGAACCATGCTGGACAGCATTGCAGATGGTGGAGAGGTCGCGCCATGGGAGGAAAAAGTGGCTAGGTCTCTGGCCTGTCATGGAGCTATCAAGGCGGGACAGCAGCTGAGCGATGACGAAATGAAGGGGCTGTTGAGACAACTGGAGGAGGCTCAGCAGCCTCGCACCTGTCCCCACGGGAGGCCGACGATAATTCAGATAAACTTGAATCAGATGGAGAGAGACTTTGGCAGGAGAGGCTAGATTGTCCCGGATGGTTTATAATGGTCACTTGTTGAAATGACATCTAACGGAGGATATGCGTCATGACAGAGAGCGAGAATTCGAGCGGTTCCAGGTTATTGGCTGAAGTCGAGTCCAAGCAGCTTTTGGCCCAAGGGGGGATACCTGTCGTTGAAGCCAGATTAGCCAGGAACAAAAAAATGGCCATTGCCATAAGCAAGGACATAGGTTTTCCCGTGGTGTTCAAGGTGAATTCAACGGATGTCGTTCATAAAAGCGATGCAGGTGGAGTGAAACTGGGACTGGCTAATGCCACTCAGGCAGGTAAAGCCTATTCTGAAATCGTGTCCTCTATCAGGGAGAGATATCCACAGGCTGGAATTCAGGGCGTGTCGGTGCAAAAGATGGTGCCTCCCGGAGTGGAAGTAATCATAGGTATGAGCAAGGACCCGCAGTTTGGCCCCGTGCTCATGTTTGGCCTTGGGGGCATAATGGTTGAGGTTTTGAAAGACGTTTCCTTCAGAATAGTCCCCGTCACCAGGCGGGATGCCTCCGAGATGATCAGGGAAATAAAGGGGTATCCTGTATTGGAGGGTTACCGGGGAAAAGCGGCGGTCGATATCCCGGCGCTGGAAGACCTGATAGTTAAGATATCTCAATTCGTTGAGAAAAACCCTCAAATTAAGGAACTTGACCTCAACCCCGTATTTGCTTATGAGGATAAAGCCGTGGCTGCCGATGCCAGGGTGGTGCTGGAGGGATAGATAGAATACCGTGAGTGCGAATGAGTGCCCAGGGGAGATTCAATGGAGGTCACTGAAGAATAACTTTGAACCGGGATGGAACCGCGATGACCAGAATAATTGATGGCAACAAAATAGCCGCTGAAATCTACGGTGAACTCAGGGCAGAAACGGAACAACTGAAGAGGGAAGGCATAGTGCCGGGCCTGGGGGTGGTGCTGGTGGGGGAGGATCCGGC